>JACQRZ010000013.1 GCA_016206235.1 Candidatus Uhrbacteria bacterium | reverse complement strand
CATTTAGTAGTTTGTCATTAATGAGTAATGAGAAATTAGGAATTCGACAGTATGAAGCTTTTAGCTGATGTTGTTTTTTCTGTTACTGAATTTATTGAGTATGTAAACCTTGTACTTTCGCAGCGAAGAGTGGTGATAGAAGGTGAGGTTTCGGGTTTTACCATCAACCAGGGAAAATGGGTCTTCTTTTCATTGAAAGACGAGCAATCAATTGTGAGTTGTTTTTGTATGAGATACCAACTTGATGTTGCACTTGAAGATGGCATGCAAATTCGAGCGCATGGTGTGCCGCGTGTCTATGGTAAAAGCGGTAAATTTAGCATCGTGGTTGATAAGGTAGAGCTTGCTGGTATGGGTGCGCTCAAACGCGCTTTTGAACTTACCAAAGCAAAACTTGAGAAGGAAGGAATTTTCGATAGCGCTCGTAAGCGCGCGCTTCCTTCTGCTCCGCGTTGCATTGGGCTTATTTGTTCCAGGGAATCGGCTGCATACGCCGATTTTATGCGCATCCTCAATAATCGTTGGGGTGGCGTCGATATTCATCTTGCGCATGTGCATGTGCAAGGCGATTCGGCAATCAAAGAGATTGTCGGAGCATTTGAATTTTTTAATACCAGTGATCTTGGCGTTGAGGTACTTGTGCTTATTCGCGGCGGCGGAAGTCTTGAAGATTTGCAAGCGTTCAATTCCGAGGCTGTGGCGCGCGCGGTGTTTGGGTCAAAAATTCCCGTTGTATGCGGCGTGGGACATGAGCGCGATGAGAGTTTAGCAGATTACGCAGCCGATGTGCGTGCTGCAACACCAACGCATGCGGCTACCTTGCTGGTGCCAGATCGGACAGAGGTACTGCGAACGCTAGAGCAGTTGCAACGCTCGTTAGTGTATGAAATGTCAAACAGCATTAAGCGATACAACAGTGAGATTGGTCGAATATTCATATTTTCGCGAGCACTGCGAGAGTATTCAGTGTCTGTGGAGTATGCCGTAAAAATAATATCTTCAAAAATACAACATTCGTATCAAAAAGAGAAAGATTCGCTTTTATTTCTCACACGCACTCTTGAGCAGATGAATCCTTTGACAGTAGTGAAAAGAGGATATAGCATTGTACGAAAGCAGGGGAAGGTATGCACATCAAAAGAGGATCTTCGCATGGGCGATACTATTGATGTAACAATGCGCGATGGCGATGTAGCGGCGCAAATACTCTAGTAACCAGTAACCCGTAATCCGTAACCAGTACAATGATGAAAGACAAAAAGACATTTCAGGAACAATTTAAGGCATTGCAAAAAATTGTGGAAGAATTTGAAAAAGGAAATCTTGATCTCGACGCCAGCCTTGCAAAATTTGAGGAAGGGTTGGCGCTGGCAGCCGAATGCAAAACATATTTGAATGATGTTGAAAACAAGGTTTTGGAGATCAAAAAAAAGTTCGACACTTTAATGTCGAACAATGAACAAGTCAAATCGAGTGACGAAATTCCGTTCTAGCTCTTGCGTATCACGTCATAGTTCGCCTTCGCTAAAAAGCTATGGCGTAACGGTGGCGGGTTAGGATTTGAAAAAGTGGAGCAAGGAGTTTACTTTTTCCTCAACTGTCAAAAGTCCTGAGTTGAGCGCAATGTGATAGATGCTGGGGTCGCGAAAATTATAGTCAGGGCCATAGATTTTTTTTGCTTCGTTTGCTTGAAGTTCTTCGCGTTGCTGGAGAAGCACTTTGATTTCTTCGATCGTTTTTCCATCGAATCTACCTGTATTTATCGCGCGTTGTGCGCGAATCTCAAGTGGGGCGCTGATAAACACTCGCAAGATCGGGAGTCCTTCGGCAATTTTTTCGTGCCACATATCGCCAATAATACTTCCCTTAGCGAGCATATCCCGTGCATAGGCATCCATTTCCTTGTGTTTTTGTTCGGAAATAGTTTCCATAAAGTTTTCAAAGCTCATCTCGCCGTTGGGGTATTTTTGTTTCCACTGTTCGCGCCAAAGGCCACCGATATACAGAATTGGCCAGCCTAAAAGAGGTGCAAGTTGTTTTGCTGCAGTTGATTTTCCTGAGCCAGGAAGTCCTGAAATAAGAATGCCCTTATATTTCATTAATTTCCAATTACTAATTCCAAATATCCAATTAACTCACAATTTTAAATACAAAATTTTGGCCTTTTGTTATGTATTGGAAATTGGTAATTTGACATTAGATATTCCTTATCATGTATGTTCCTTCGAGGTGGTATCCTTGCTTTTGATAATACTCCCGCACGCCAATACCTGCAATGATTGCCATCTTCTCATATCCTGCCTTTTTCGCAAGTTTTTCTGCTTCGGCAAGCAGTTTTTTTCCAAGTCCTTTGTGTTGAGAGGCGTTTTTATCACGGGTTGAAAGTGGCACAAGATGGCCGTAGGTATGAAGTTCACGGACCAAGGCAGCATTACGCAGTTCTGGAAATACATCCCATACTTTTGATGCTTCACCCGATGGAAAGCGCATTCGCAAAAACGCATAAAGCACTTTTTCATCTTTGCTTTCAAAACTCAGGAAATATTCCTGCCCACCCGACGCCTCGTAGCTTCTTTGGAAAAACATTGTCCTTAATTCATAATTCTTACTTCGTACTTCTTCCCGATGACCAACTTCCCGACACCGCAAACATTTGCACGCAAGCCCCTTTGATTTCATGTAATCAAGAATATCCTGGCGCAGATTGGTCGTCTTATTGCCTTCCAGGATTTCGTCGGAAGGAATATCGCGAATCACACGTGCAATGCGTACAAAGGGGGGCACAATCGATTTGATGCTCGAAAGCAGTTTAATAAGCTGCGCTGTTGTCAGGGGTTTGTAATGCCCACTTTTTAGCCATTGGGAAAGTTCAGCCGTTTCCATGACAACGCAAGGGTACAGTTTAATAGTATCCGGCTGTAAATCTGAAGATGTGAATACATCTTGCGCGCATGCAAAATCTTTTTTTGGAGATGATCCTGGAAGGCCGGGCATGAGATGATAGTCAACTTTGAATCCCGCGTCTTTCAAAAGCTGCGTGCACTTTACGACATGTCTTCGAAGATGGCCTCGTTTAATAAGAGTAAGTACTGCATCGTCGGTGTGCTGCACGCCAAGTTCTACGCGCGTGCATCCAAGATCACGCAAACGTTTGAGCTCGTGTAGCGAGATAAAATCGGGCCGTGTTTCAATTGTTAACCCAATACAGCGGCGAGTGGCGGTTTCATTGATTTTTTGTTCACGCAATAATTTTTTCTCTGACCAGTTCTTTTTTTCGTCACCTTCAAAGCGATTATATGGGTTTTTGAGATTTTCTTTTTTTGCGCGTCGTAGAGGATTGTTAAGCGCCGCGAATATTTCCTTAATGAACCATTGCTGATAGTCCTTTGGGTAGGACGACCATGTGCCACCTTTAATAATGATTTCATTTTTATCAGTCGCATGTCCGTTTCCCTCCAGCATGGCAATGCGGCGAGAAATTTGTGTAAAAGGGTCAAACTGCAGCGCGAGCGCCCGTGCTGCCGCCGGTTCGCTTGCCACATAGCTTTTTGGCATTCGGTCTTCTGTGGGGCAGTAGATGCATCGCCCGGGGCAGGGGAACGGCATGGTAAGCAGTGTAAGAATGGAAACGCCCGAGAGCGATCGAATTTTTTTTACCGTGAGAATGTCTTCGAGTTCCTTATTTTTTTCGATCACGTGTGCCGCAACGAGCTTGTTGTAGGTCTTGCGCAATGTGGTAGTATCAACCATGGCACTACTGCTGCCCTTATTTAACTTGCGTTTGAGTTTATCCAAAATAAAAAGATCAAGATTTTTTGCTTGACTCAACTCTTTGATTATAGTGACAGCAAGATCGGACATCGGAACGAAAGAATAAAGAATGAGGAATGAAGAATTATGGATAAATTGGTTGTGGAAAAATTGTTAAAACTGACACAGGAAGGCTATGAAAAAATATCGCAGCCGTTTTCAGAAACCCGCCAATATGCGTGGCGTGATTTTAACCTCTTTACGCCATTTGTCCAGATGTCCGCATCAGTGTTGGATATTGGTTGCGGCACAGGAAGAGTCTATGAGTTTCTCCAAAAAAAGATCGGTCGTTATGTTGGCGTCGACTCTAACAAACAATTTATCGATGCTTTAAAAGAAAAATATCCCAACAATGCTACGCGGCAATTTCTGCAAGGAGATATGCTCAATCTTGGCGCTCTAGGTGAGTTACAGGGCAAACAGTTTGATTGCATCATCAGCGTGGCAGCGTTTCATCATATTCCGTCACACGCTTTGCGAAAAAAAGCACTAGAAGAGATGAAGGTATTTTTAAAGCCCGAAAGCACGCTCATCCTCCTCAATTGGAATTTTTGGCGACCGACACTCAAGAAAAAAAGTTTTTGGAAATACAACCTCGCGCGAATACGATGGTCTGAAAAACAATGGGAACAAACATTTGGGCTGCCAAAGAAAGAGCTTGGATACAAAGACCTTTTGACGCTCTGGACACGGGGAAAGGAACAGACGCCATTGTACTATTATAGCTTTTGCACACCCGAACTTGCAAGATTATTGAAGGTTGCAGGTTTTCAGGTGCTCCAGAATAGATACATACTCGGAGACACCAGTGCTCACTGGTGGAATGGAAAAAATATTTTCACGGTTGCGCGTATCAGGTAGCTATTTCTTTACAACTACCTCAGCGCCAACAGGCGTCCAGTCATAGAGAAATGCTGCATCGGCAACACCAAGGCGAATGCAACCGCCAGACACACGTCTACCCAGATGGTTTGCGCCTTCTTTTCTTCCGCCAGGCCACTCTGGTAGTTCGTGAAGTCCGTATTTTCCGCCATAGGCAAATGCCATCCATTTCGGTAGCCAAAGACCAGCTGTTTTCGACCATGCGCGTGCAGCCTTGTTCATTATGCGAAATGTGCCAATTGGTGTTGGCGTTGAGTTTTTTCCAGTTGAAGTAACCATTTCACCAAGCTTAAACGAATCAATGAAATACGAAAGGCGTTGCGTTGCAAGATTGACCTCAATTCGTTTTTTCTTTGTAGCAGTGTCATCTACGATCGGTGTGTAGGTAAGTCTAAAATGTTTGAGCGTTTCTTTCAGATTTTTGTATTGCCAAAGGAAATAGAGCTTGCGGTCGTTCGGGTGTACATACCACGCGACCGCGCCAAAGGGCGTTTGTTCCAAAAGTATCGATTCAGAGAGCATACTTGCGAATGTTTCGTCGTAAGGAAGGTGAGCGCCGCTGCCAACGCGAGGGTCAAAGCCGTTCAAGAGCTCGGTTTTGTCGGCATATCCGTCCGCATCACTATCAATCTTTGACGGATGTATTCCAACCGCCGCCTCAATATGGTCAGACAATCCGTCGCCATCTGAATCTTTTCCATAGGAAAGATTATAATCGGCAAGCGGTATGCGCCTGAGATCCTGCTGCGCAATGGTATCAACGCCTCGTACCGTATATCCATGAATTGCCTGAAATGGCACAGAGTCGGCATAAGCACTACATGCACTGCAGAGCATATATAGTGATAGAAATAAAAAAAAGGCTTTCATGCTTAGTATTGTATGTTATTTTTTCTTTAACAAAAAGACCTGAGATCGTAGAATTTAAGAAAAGAAAAAAGCCTCTCCATCGCTAGAATCGGGCTAACATTTTATGCAACCCTATTGCCAAATGGTTATTGTGCCAAAACTTGAGAAAGCACAGAAGCGCCTTGCCGAGCTTTTAAAATCAGAGGAAAAATCATTTTAGCCATCGTTGACAGGACGTGCTATCATCTATATAGTAGTGAGCTCTTAAATCTATGGCAAAAGTTTTATCACAACGGATTAAAGGAGTAATTCGTGCGGAAAAAAAGCGGAAGGAAAAGTTCGCGCCAAAAGGCGGCGGATTTGCGGCGCAAGCAAAACGCACCCAGGTGAATAAAAGTTATCAGGGCATCCCCAAAAAGTTAAAAGCTAAACCAAAGATTACATTTCTTTGATCAGGAAGTAAGAATTACGAATTTAGGCTCTTAATTCATACTTCATACTTCATAATTCTTCAGCGCATTGGCAATGAATAAACAAAAAAATCACAAAAAAATAACATGAGATTTCAATTACAATCCGAATTCGCGCTGGCCGGCGACCAGCCGAAAGCCATCGAGCAGCTTACCGATGGTTTTTTTCGCTTTGGCGGACAAACGCTTCTTGGAATTACGGGGTCGGGCAAAACTTTTTCACTAGCCAATGTCATTCAAAACGTGCAAAAGCCAACACTGGTGATGGCGCATAACAAGACCTTGGCAGCCCAGCTCTTCAATGAGTTCAAAAATTTTTTCCCAGACAACAAAGTGTGTTACTTTGTCTCCTACTACGATTACTATCAGCCAGAAAGCTATCTGCCGCAAACCGATACCTATATTGAAAAAGAAACGCAGATTAATCAAAAACTTGACCAGCTTCGCATAGAAACAATCTCGTCGCTTATGTCGCGGCCCGATGTCATTGTTGTCTCATCAGTCTCATGCATTTACAGTCTTGGAAGTCCGTATGATTTTAGACAGAGTATTTTTGAGATGCGGGTAGGCCAAAAAGTTTCGCGAACGCAGTTTTTAGAGAAGCTCATCGAGCTTTTGTATCTTCGTAATGATATCGACTTGGCGGCCGGCCGATTTCGCGTGCGAGGCGATGTTGTTGATCTCATTCAAGGATTCGGTGGTGACGTGTATCGCTTCGAATTCTTTGGCGATGAAATTGAACAGATCAGTATTTTAGACCCGATCAATCTTTCGGTGCGAGAGCTGCCCGCACACACGAGGATTTTCCCGGCAAAACCATTCATGGCGCCGGAAGATAAGCGGAGGGCGGCATTAGAAACTATTCGCGCAGAATTGGCAGAAACGTTGCCAAAACTTGATCTTATCGAACGTCATCGTCTGGAGCAGCGCACGCTGTATGATATTGAGATGATCGAAGAACTTGGCTATTGCAAGGGGATTGAGAATTATTCACGTCATTTTGACGCTCGAAATCCTGGCGAACCGCCATTTACGCTTCTCGATTTCTTCAAGCAGAGCCCGTCTTCAAAGGATTTTCTGGTGTGTATTGATGAAAGTCATGTGACAATTCCGCAAGTCCGCGGCATGTATTATGGAGACCGGTCGCGCAAAAAAAATCTCATTGACTATGGTTTTCGTCTGCCATCAGCGTACGATAATCGTCCGTTGCGATTTCATGAGTTTGAAACCTATCTTAAGCACGCGATTTTTACGAGTGCAACGCCATCTGAGTACGAGCATAGTCATAGTGGACAGGTTGTTGAACAAGTTGTTCGTCCCACAGGGCTTCTCGATCCAGAAATTGAGGTGCGACCAATACAGGGCTGTATTGCTGATTTAATCACAGAAGTAATGAGGACAATTGAGCATGGCGACCGCGTGCTTGTAACAGCCCTCACCAAGCGTGCCGCTGAAGAATTGGCAGAGTACTTGGTGCTGGCGGGCGTTAAGGCGCGCTATATGCACAGCGAGATCGACACGCTCGAGCGCAGCACTATTTTGAAAGATTTGCGTCTCGGAACGTTTGATGTGCTCGTTGGCATCAATCTGTTGCGCGAAGGGCTCGATATCCCAGAAGTTTCACTTGTAGTCATACTTGACGCCGATAAAGAAGGATTCTTGCGCAATAGCACAAGTCTTATTCAGACGATTGGCCGTGCCGCGCGCAATGTGCGAGGGCATGTGATCATGTATGCAGACATCATGACCAACTCCATAAAATCTGCAATCGAAGAAACACAGCGTCGCCGAGATATTCAGATAGCATACAATAAGAAACACGGCATTACTCCACAAAGTATCGTCAAAGCCATTTCGGCAGGCGAGCTTGAAACTGAAGAAGTGTTCATTAAGGGCGAGCCTATCGACAAGGCACTAGTGCGGCTCGAAGAAGAATTACGCGATGCCGTTGAGCGTTTGGATTTTGAGCGAGCGATCGTGTTGCGCGACACGCTCAAGAGCCTTAAGAAGAAGCAATAGTGCTATACTAACGGGATGAAGGAGAAAATAACAAAATCGACCATTGGCGCAGTGCTTTCGGTGTATTGGCAAGAGATGAAAAAAGAGCGCATGCTCATGGCAGTCGGACTTATTGCAATTGCGTGTGGTACCGTTGTAAGTCTATTCTCACCTCAAGTATATAAGTATTTTTTTAATGTTCTTACTTCATCCGTACCAACAAGCGAATCTTACGCCCTGTTAGTGCGCATTATTCTTTTTGCTCTGTTTTTGCATCTTTTCGAAGTTCTATTAAAACGAGGAGGTGGCTTTATTGATTCTCACTTTCAGTCTCGAATCATGGCTCGTTTGCGCGAACGCTCATTTCAGGTTCTCCTTGGGCACTCATATTCTTTTTTTGCCAATAATTTCACCGGAGCGCTTGTACAAAAAGTCAACCGACTGCAGCGTTCCTTTGAACGTTTTTGGGACGCAGTCTACTATAGTTTTTTTCCTTTATGCATAGGCATCATCGGCTCAATCGTTTTTATATTTTTTGAAAACAAAGCAGTCGCGCTTGCCATGATTATCTGGACGATTGTGTTTGTCATGTTCAATGTGTTTTTTTCGCTCTACAAAATGAAGTACGACCAAGAGCGATCACGTCGCGATTCAAAAGTAACAGCACAGCTTGCTGACTCGCTCACCAATAATGTTTCCATCAAGCTCTTTACGGGTGAACATACTGAAGACGAACGATTTATTGATGTGAGCCAATCACATCGCAAGGCAATGCTTTTTTCTTGGCACTTGAATATTGCCAACGATTTGGTTCAGGGCGTACTTTTTACCGCGCTCGAATTTTTCCTTTTTTACATCGCGTTGCAGGGTTGGCGCGATGGTACTATGTCGATAGGCAGTTTTGTGTTGATTCAGACGTATCTTCTAACGCTTTTTGCAAAGCTTTGGGATATTGGTCGCCGCATACGCGATGTGTATGAAGCATTTGCAGACAGCAGTGAAATGGTCGAGATTATTATGACTCCTTTTGGTGTACAGGACTCGCCAAGGGCTTCCACGCTCACAGTAACAAAAGGTAAGATTCAGTTTCAAAACGTGTTGTTTCATTACCCGAGCCACGCGCCGGTTATCAATCGTTTTTCATGCACGATTAAAGGAGGTGAGCGCGTCGCGCTGGTAGGTTCTTCAGGCGCTGGAAAGTCAACGATCATCAGCATCCTTCTCCGTTTGTATGATATTCAGAGCGGGAGCATTACGATCGATGGTCATTCTATTGCAAAAGTGAGCCAAGAAAGTTTGCGTAACACTATTGCATTCGTCCCGCAAGAGCCAATCTTATTCCACCGGTCGCTCTTGGAAAACATTCGTTATGGAAGACGTGACGCGAGCGATGAAGAGGTATTTGAGGCTGCAAGGTTGGCTCATTGCAACGAATTTATTGATCATCTGCCAAAAAAATACGATACGCTTGTGGGAGAGCGGGGTATTAAGTTGTCGGGCGGTGAGCGTCAACGCATTGCCATTGCCCGTGCGATTCTCAAAAATGCGCCCATTCTTATTTTGGATGAGGCAACATCAAGTCTTGATTCTCATTCCGAAATGCTTATCCAAGACGCGCTCGATACGGTGATGAAAGGAAAGACAACCATTGCCATTGCGCACCGTCTCTCGACTATTAAGAAGATGGATCGGATTATTGTATTGAAAGAAGGAAAAATCATCGAACAGGGATCGCACGCCGACCTTTTGAAGAAAACGAAAGGGTTGTACCAAAGGTTATGGAAGCTGCAATCAGGAGGTTTTATCCCAGCCTAACTTTTGCTTACGCAAAACTGAGGCGGGCTTCGCAGTTCTTGTAAAAAAAACTTTTTATATTATACTGCTGAGTACTGTTCTTTTGACAAGGAGAAACAACCGATGAAGAGTGCGCGTTACAGCCTCCTATTTATTGCATTAAGCGGCTGTGTCGCCGTTGTATCCCCGACTATTGAAAAGAGTGATGTAAAAACGCAGGCAACGAATACTCCGTCTCTTGCGCCGTCGGTAGTGCAAAGCAGCCAAACGCCATCGCCTACGGCAACAACGGTGATTTACTATCCCAACACGCCGTCACCGACGGTTGCGTCGACATCGTCTGCCGCTCCAACGCAAATAGCATCGCCGACATCGTCTGCCGCTCCAACGCCAACTCCCAGTCCAACTCCGACACCATCACCATCTCCAACGCCACACGTGAGTTTTCTGAACTTAACGGAAGATGGAAGATTTCAAGTTTTGAGTTCAATACCTGTTGGAACCTACCAGCAAAGGATAGGGTATTATCCATACCCTGGCACCATAGAGCCAGTCGCAGTTGCTGTGAAGCGAGATACCAAGGAAGTATTTGTTCAGTTGATTAATTTTGACAAGGCAAAGCAAGAGCAGAATCAGACCAATCCGAAAGTAAGCTTTCAGAATTTTCCTACAGATGTAGAAGATGCCCATAAGACTACCGCGCCGTTTCGAGTTGAACAAGATGATACCTTTACGTGTATTATGCCAACCGGTGAGACGACGATACCATATGTTCGGCGCACTTGGTTTTTTGGCGGTGAATATATTTCTTATATATCAGGATTTAATACGGTAACATTTGGTATGTCCTACCGGATGTTTGTGAATAGACGGGTTGAACTTTCGAGACACCTTAACTATGAAGTTTATTTTAAGATGCATGATCCGCCGAGTGTGCAAATACGATATGATTTCATCATTCCAAATGTTCAAGGCGTGCCGAAAGTGGAAATAGATGTTGTTGATTTATTTGGAGATAGATATGTGTATACCGGAGGCGGACTCAGTGACGTTAAAATTGCAAAAGACGAAACAGCTATTGAAAGGCTGGTCTATGTGACCCCGACGCATCTTTTTTATTCGAGTTCCTCTACAGACGTTACCATCATGGATCTTGATAGTAAGTTGAAGTACGTCTTACGATTGCCTGAAGATAAGATACAGGCATATGAGCGGTGCAACTCCTACGGCCTCAACTGCTCAATACAACATAATGATCCTCTTCAGATTGCCTATGACGAATCGAGAAAATATCTCTATCTTGCCTATGGCCGCACGATCGTTAATAACCAGTTCGAGAGGACAGGCTTGTATCGATATGCCATAGACCCGACATCGGTATTTGCGCTCCTCAAATTCATGAAGCCTTTTTACGCGCTGAGCGGTAATGCTTTTGTGCTATAAAAGGGAGTATACTATGAAGGTGGTGCCGTTGGCCCCCCTTCTTTTCTTTTTGATAAAAGCAGAATATAATGACTAACCACTAACGACTATCCACTAACCACTGCAATGGAATGCATCTCTATTCGCGGCGCACGCGAGCACAATTTAAAAAATATCAACGTCGATATACCTATCAACGCGTTAACCGTGGTAACCGGGCTTTCCGGAAGCGGCAAGTCGAGCCTTGCATTTGATACCCTTTATGCAGAAGGTCAGCGGAGATATGTGGAAAGCTTGTCGGCATATGCTCGGCAGTTTTTAGGTGTCATGAGCAAACCCGACGTTGACTCAATCAAGGGTCTGAGTCCTGCTATTGCAATTCAGCAAAAAAAACTCTCGTCAAACCCTCGCTCAACTGTTGGTACGGTAACCGAATTGTATGACTATTTGCGTTTGCTTTATGCGCGTATCGGAACGCCGCACTGTCCAAATTGCAGTCGGATCATTTCACATCAAGACGCGCAGTCGATCACCAAGCAGATCATTGCCGAATACAAAGGAAATCGCGTGCAGATTCTCAGCCCGCTCATTCGAGCGCGAAAAGGGACGTACGACTACCTTTTTTCCGATCTCAAGCGCCAAGGATTTATACGAGTGCGCGTAGATGGCGTTTTTTATAATCTTGGCACTGAGTCAATACTCCTTAAGCGATACGTCCAGCACACGATCGAAGTAGTTGTCGACAGGCTTGTTGCAGATGCAGGTGAAAAGTCGAGACTCCAAGAAGCTGTTGAAAGTGCGCTGAAACTGGGCAATGGATTTGTAGTAGCGCTCGCGGAGCGATCGAGCCATGTGCACGATACTCGCCAAGAAAAAAAGATTGAGGAAAAAGTCTTTAGCCAGCATTTGGCATGTATCGACTGCGGCATCAACTTCGATGAACTGCAGCCACGAATGTTTTCGTTCAACGCCCCGCAGGGTGCGTGCCCTAAGTGTCATGGCATTGGAGCGATTCAGGAGTTTGATGAGCACCTCATTATCCAAGATCCATCGCTTTCGCTCATGGATGGAGCAATTGCCCCGTGGAAAACCCAGGTATCAGGCATCAAACGAAGCATGGTTGAGCACTTGGCAAAGTACTACGGATTCGATCCCTATACGCCAATAGAAAAGTTGCCGCGCGATGTGATTGATCTCGTTCTTAATGGAAGTGATGCTGATTTAGATATGAACATCACGTTCAAGTCCGGAAGTTCATTTCAATATAGAGGATCTTTCGAGGGAGTCATTCCACAGCTGCGTCGAATGTATAATCAAACCGACTCCGACGAGCGCCGTGCAGAAATCGAACGGTTTATGCGCAGTGCAACCTGCCCTGAGTGCATTGGTAAGCGTTTAAAACCAGAGAGTTTAGCAGTAACTATAGGGGAGAAGTCGATCATTGAAACAACCGAGATGTCGATTAGAAACACCTATGATTTTTTTGATGTATTGCCGCTCACTGCAACGCAAGAAAAAATTGCGCGGCAGGTTATCAAAGAGATTAAAAATCGGTTGTCGTTTTTATTGAACGTCGGTCTTGACTATCTTACACTCTCGCGTAGCGCCGGAACGCTTTCGGGCGGCGAAGCCCAGCGCATTCACCTTGCCACGCAGATTGGGTCTGAGTTGCGTGGCGTGTTGTATATTCTTGATGAACCTTCAATCGGTCTTCATCAGCGAGATAACCATAAGCTGATTGGCACGCTGAAAAACTTGCGCGACATCGGTAACACGATCGTGGTAGTAGAGCACGACGAAGAAACAATGCGTGAGTGCGACCACATTATTGATATCGGGCCGGGAGCGGGCGTCCATGGCGGCGAGGTTATTGCCCAAGGTCTATTAAAAGATATTCTCAAGTCAAAAAAGTCGCTCACTGCAGATTACTTAAGTGGGCGAAAAAAAATTGAAGTGCCATCAAGGCGCCGCAAACCGCGAGGCTTTCTCACGATTACCGATGCGCATCATCACAACCTCAAACATATTGAGGCAAAATTTCCACTGTCGGTGTTTACATGCATCACTGGCGTTTCAGGAAGCGGTAAGAGTACGCTTATCAGCGAGACGCTCTACCGTATTTTGGCAAAATATTTTTACGATGCTCATGAAGAGCCGGGCACATACGGCAAGATCGATGGCCTTTCGCAGCTTGATAAAGCAATCATTATCGATCAGGCGCCGATCGGGCGAACACCGCGCTCCAATCCAGCCACGTATACTGGATTATTCACGTATGTGCGTGAGTTGTTTGCAGCAACAAAAGAAGCGCGAATGCGGGGATATTCGGCAGGACGCTTTAGTTTTAATGTTGCTGAAGGGAGATGCGGCAACTGCGACGGTGATGGGCTTATTAAAATTGAGATGCATTTTTTGCCTGACGTCTACATTATGTGTGAAGTGTGCGAGGGCAAACGGTATGACGAGGAAACCTTGTCGATCAAATATAAGGAGAAAACGATTGCCGATGTTTTAGCTATGACCATTGATGAGGCCTTGGCTTTTTTTTCAAGCATTCCCCGGGTAAAAAATAAATTGCAGACGCTTGTTGATGTTGGCTTGGGATATCTGCAATTGGGTCAATCTGCAACCACACTTTCTGGTGGTGAAGCTCAGCGCATTAAACTGGCGACAGAACTTTCACGCCGCGACACCGGGCGTACACTCTATCTTTTGGATGAACCAACAACTGGATTACACTTTGAAGACGTGCGAAAGTTGATCGCAGTGTTACAGCGTTTGGTTGAAAAAGAAAACAGCGTGATGGTCATTGAGCATAATCTCGATGTTCTCAAAGTTGCTGATTATATTATTGACCTTGGACCCGAAGGAGGGGATGGCGGCGGCACAATCGTGGCACAAGGCACTCCGGAGGAAGTTGCAAAAGTAAAGGGCAGTTATACGGGGCAGTATTTGAAGAAGGTTATAGGTGATAGGTTTTATAGACAACAAAGGTGAGTAAAAGAAAAAATGCGAAAAAGTCAAGTACAAGAATTTAGGCCATTAGGCAAAACTTCGCGATTTCCCACATCGCCAGGGTGTTATATTATGAAAAATGGCGATGATACCGTTGTGTATGTTGGCAAAGCAAAAAATCTTCGAAAAAGGCTTGCTTCCTATAGTCGCACTCGAGATATAAAAACAGCTGCGCTTATCGCAGAGATGTCTGACGTTGAGTGGATTGTTACTGATACGGAAGTGGAAGCGCTTATTCTTGAGGCGCAGCTCATTCAAAAATATCATCCCAAATACAACATCGACCTACAGTCAAGCGGGCGTTATGCTTTTATTAAACTTACCGACGAAGAGTATCCGCGTTTTGTCATCGCGCGAAAAATAACACGCGACGGCAAGTATTTTGGGCAATACCCATCTGCCGCAGCACGGAATGCCACACTAAAGAATCTGGCGAGAATTTTTCGACTCTGCACTTCTAAAACAAGAGGCAAGGCATGTATGCGCTACCATCTCGGGCTTTGTAGTGGCGTATGCGTACGAGCTCTATCACCCGAGGAATATGGGCAAACCATTGAGCACGCTGAAAAATTTTTAAAAGGAGATTTTGCGTCTGTTATTCATGAATTACAAAAAAGCATGGACGAGGCCGTGAAAAATGAAGAGTATGAAAAAGCAAAAATTTTTCGTGACCAACTTCTCGCTTTGCAAAAACTCGAAGAACAAAACGTTTCTGATCCGAAACGTTTCAATCAAGACGTGGTGTATTACTGTGCTCAAGAAAGCACCATGATGGTGCAGCTTTTTCACTTTAATCGAGGTATTATTTCCGGCCGACGCGAGTTTACGTTTAGCCTTGATGACTACTTGGTATCTACTCCCCAGGAAGCGTTTCAAGAATTTCTCAGTCGTTATTATTCCGGACATGCCATTCCGCACGAAATTGTCGTGCAGGAAGAGTTGCCAGAGCAAAAAGTGCTTGAAACATATCTCGCGGGACTCAGCGCCCGCCGGGTTGTACTAACTGTTCCAAAGCATGGCATCAAAAAAAAACTTCTGGAGATGGTAAAGAAAAACATCTTGGAGTCGTTTGGCGCTGGAGGAGGGCAATTGTACGAACTGCAGCAAGCACTTCATTTGCAGTTTTTGCCCCGAATTATCGACTGCATCGATATTTCTCATTTGGGAGGCACTGAAAATGTCGGGTCGCTTGTGCAATTTGTAAACGGTGAACCTCGAAAGAGCGGTTACAGAAAGTTCAAAAGTAAAACAGTTGAGGGTAGTAATGATTTTGCCATGATAGAAGAAGTCGTCGGCCGATTTTCCGCACGAATAAGGGAAGGCAAGGAAGTGCGCCCCGACCTCCTAATGATCGATGGCGGAAAGGGGCAGCTTTCCAGTGCTTTGCGCGCTCTGGCAAAACACTCACTGGATATTCAAACCATTGGACTAGCAAAACGGCTCGAAGAAATTTATACCAGCTGGTCACATACACCATTGCATCTTCATCCAAAGAGCAAAGGGCTTCAAGTTCTTCGCGCAATTCGCGACGAGGCGCACCGGTTCGCAGTTTCTTTTCAAAGAAAGCGCCGCCGAATAAAATAAGAAGCTCGCCTATGCAACAGCGAGTTACAGGGCTCTTGACACGCGAAGCACGTAAGTATATTATAGTAATATACATCATATAGTATGAGTACTCATGATATCATTGGTTTTGAGTGGGATGAGGCAAACCGCCAAAAAAGTTTGCTCAAGCATACTATTATGTGGTTTGAGAGCGAGCAAGTATTTTTTAATAACCCACTGTTGATTGATCCGGATATCGATCACTCATCAAGCGAACAACGATTCCGAGCACTCGGTAGGACAAATGCGGGTAAGCCATTATTTATTAGTTTCACTATTCGACGAGGTTTTATTCGCATTATCTCTGCTCGACCAATGAGCAGGTTAGAAAGAAAAATCTATGAAGAAAACATTTAAAAAAATCCCGACATTTAAAAGCGATAGCGCGGAAGCACTTTTTTGGAGTTCTCACGACTCAACTGATTACATCGATTGGCGGAAAGCAAAACGAGTTCGTTTTCCAAATCTCAAACCATCAACAGAGACTATTTCGCTTCGCTTGCCTCAAGGTATGCTTGAGGAAATTAAAATGCTCGCACAAAAGCGAGACGTCCCTTATCAATCGCTCATTAAGATTATGCTTGATAGTAAGCTGCGTGATGAGAAGTAGTATGCAAGAAGTAGAAATAGGGAAGTACAGACATTATAAAGGCGGATTTGTAGAAGTGCTGGGCATAGCACATCATAGCGAATCGATTGAAGAATTTGTAGTCTATAAAACGCTTTATGAGAATAGAACATTTGGCATGGGTTCGATTTGGATACGGCCCAAAAGTATGTTTTTAGAAAATATAATAGTTGCCGAGAAAGTAACGCCTCGATTCGAATACGTTAGTGAGTAGTCTTTACTATAAATAAAGCAATTACAGCTTTCGGCTATCCAAATACACTCATCAAAGCATACGAACTGTAGGAGGGTTGCCAGTCTCAAGCTAATATGGCTAGCCGTGAACAGATATTCGTGACTTGAAAGAGAAATGAGATCGTGATATACTGCCACCACTGATTTTTGGTTGGAGGTAATCAATGTCAATGATCAGCGAGGCGTTCCTTGATATACTGGCTATGGTATTTGAGATGACAGAGGCAAGCAGAAATCGCGCTCGTCAACAACTCGAAGCGAACCCGCAGATTTTTAATAACTTTCTTGTGCTACTTTCCCAGGAATTACAGGGAACGGAAGCAATCTCTGGGGGCGGGGCAACTCTTAAAAATACGAATTCTTTGCCGCATGAGATTAAGGACAGTGAACGACAACTGAATGACCTAGAGTCCCAACTCCAGGCTAAAGTGCAACAGTTAAAAAATCTTATAAGCGAACACGGGCGTACGGTGAATGAGCTCGAAATTCTTTCTTCGTCTGCGACAAGAAAAGGTGACAGAGAAAAAACTCTTGAACGCAAATCACAGCTCATAGGCGGGCTTATGACGAAGCTCCACGATGTCTGTAAGGAAGCCAACGTTGTCGCGAACCAATTGAAAGAGTTGATTCTCACAATAGCAAATGTTCTTAAAGCTCTTAAGGAGCAGATTCAGCAATATCTTGCGACATTGCCGCAGGAGCGCAAAGCACAGCTCGAGCAGAAGACGCATTCTTTGCTTGCTGAATTGCAGATACCAGACGCGGCCATTGCAAAACTTCAAGCATGGAGCGCTTAATCACACTATCCCGACGCATCAAAGCATCGGGTTCTTTTTTATGACTAAACGACGCGTGCCTTGACTCATTGTTTTCATCGTAGTAGGATATATAATAATTCTTATATAATTCTTACAGATATGAAGCACCCAAAATTCAATTACAACGAAGAGTTTGCGAACATCCAAGAAGTTCAGGCGGGCACGTCAAAACTTCTTGATCGCGCGGCAAAACGAGGCACCTATATCCGCGTTATCAAAAATAGCAAACCTATCGGTGTTCTCATGCCGAACGAGACATTTGAGCGACTCACTGAAGATTTGCTTGCATTGTCGAGTCCTCCGTATCTGCAGGCTATTGCTCAGGCACGAAAAGAAAAGAAAAGATACTCATCAAAACAGGTAAAAAAAATGCTCGGCCTTGAATAAAATATGGAGTATTTTTTTGCGCCACGAGCGCTTAAACAGCTTCAAAAATTTCCACACAACGTTCAGGTAAGAATAATTACGAAGCTCGATTTTTTTTGCGCCACGGATAGCCCGCTCTTTTTTGCTGAATCGCTCATCCAAAGCGATCTCGGACACTATCGTTTCCGTATTGGAGATTATAGAGTTATTTTCGATCTTGTTAAAGAAGGTCTCGACATCCTTTATGTCGGCCATCGGAAAGATATTTATAGATAGGGAATACGAACTATAATTTTGGTATGGCACTTGAAGCATCACATATCCGTTTTGCGCTTGATCTCAAAGAGAAGTATCACGTTACCGATATTCAAAGATATCTTTCGGGAACTCTGTATCCGGACAGCCGCTATAGCACTGGTATTGCGAGGCGCTTAACACACCCAAATGAAGGTATTTTTGGAGAAGATGACTTTAAAAAAGGATGGCAGGCTCATCTGATGGTTGATGACATACAGCTTACTCTCATACGCAATGCAATGCCCGATGTTTTTGGCGGAGAAATTAGGCAAAATAGCGATGAGTGGGTCAAGCTTACCGCGATCAAAGTTCTTCAAGATATTGATGACTGTAAAAAGTTCGACATAGCACGCTACCTTTCATTTGTGGCAGAAAATCCTAACAATGAAGATATAGAAGTGATAAAAAAGTACAACAATGTTGTTTCTGAAATGTACTCTCGTCCTGAAAGTATCAATATCGACAGCTATTCTGTAGTATGGAAGGTGTTCGGACTAAGTGAAGAGTTGGCGGAAAAGATTACGACGCAAACAGAAGAGTACAGTGCAGATGAAAGAGTCATGCAACTCGTTGCCAGTCTGTATGGCGGTGTGTTAGAAAAAATTCAGACGAATAGTAGTCTGTAAAAAAGAAACGCCCACACCAAAAGCGGCGGGGCTAAGAACTATACTATAGTGATGGCTAGTCTTTTGGTTTTGATTGATTAAGCTCAATCAATAATCTTTCGAACGTCCTTTTCTCGGGACAGCCTTCGGGTAGCATTGTGAGAATATCTTGGCATAATAAATGACATTGTGCGTATTTTTCCGGATTATTCTTATGGAATGTGATGAGCGCTTCATATGCTCCGCAGGTATCTCGTAGTTTTTCTCGTCCCTCACGAGCGAGCGTGGCATAATCCGTTTCAAGCCGATTCACAATTTTTTCTTGCTCGCTAAGAGCAGTTTTACGCTCTTCAAGTTTTTCGTTTTCCTGCTCCAATGTACCTTTGAGAATTTGAGCTCTGTCAGCAACATCCTTTGCACCGTTGCAAAAAACGCATAAAACCTATACCCTATACCCTATACCCTATACCCTATACCCT
>JACQRZ010000012.1 GCA_016206235.1 Candidatus Uhrbacteria bacterium | reverse complement strand
CAACTATAGTATTAAAAAGGTTTACCGGCCGCTACCTCAAGAGGTGCGGCCGGCCTTTTGTCATACGTCCCGTATGTTTTTCTTCTCCAATTTCAACAACTCTTCGGGAATCGTAAAAAAGAAGTCCCGAAAGAAGTCAGCAATGAAACTGGAGAGTCGTTGTAATTGCTTCACGTGTACCCCCTCTTCCAAGAAAGATATGAACAAACGCTCGCCACAAAGAAGTAAATCAGAATGAGGCTTGAAAGTCAAATGTGCTGGGAGGGAGACTCGAACTCCCACCTCCTTTCGGAAACTAGCTCCTGAAGCTAGCGCGTCTACCAATTCCGCCATGAGGGCGCGGCCTATTTCTTTAATATTCGCTTTGATTTTTTATACCAGTTGGCAATATCCACAAAACGATCCGATGGATAGACAATCTGTTTTTTATCGCTTACGCCCTGAATGTCACTTGAGACCACATAATTATATGTTGGGTTATAGAGAAATATCGCTGGCAATTCTTCGGTAAGAATGCCCTGGAATTTTTTGTAAATCTCAGCACGCTTTTCCGTTTGACCTACTTGCCTTCCCTGCTCAAGAAGCGTATCAGCATCGCTATTAGAATAGACTGAAAGATTCAGACCGGGCGCTTGAGACTGCGACGAATGCCAGAAGGGATACAGATCGGGATCAGAACCGATGATTTCACCGTACAGCAGTGCCTGATAGTTGCGAGGATCGATAACTTCATTTTTGATGACTGTGCTTTCCACAACCTGCAGCTCTACTCCAACACCAAGTGACTCCCAATTTTCCTTAATAACCTCTGCAACCCTACTATTTTCAGGCGTATTCACGGTCGTAAGCGTGATCTTGAGGGCCCGTGTTTTTGACGCATTAGAATCGTTCTTTTTTGTGTCCGTCCGTTCTTCTTTTCCGTACATGCCAGACGTGTCTTTTTTCCAACCAGCTGTCTCAAGGAGCCCTCGAGCCTTTTCAAGATCAAGAGCGTATGCCCGCGCAGCCTCATCATATCCCACAAATCCAGGTAAGATTGGCGCATGAATAACTGATCCTTCGCCCTTTAAAATCTCACGCACCAAACGCTCTTTGTCAATCGAATATGCAAGCGCTTGACGAACTGCTTTTGCCTTCAAATCGGCATTTTGGTATTGATTAAAAAAAAGTGCAGTATACTGAGGAAGATGAAAGGTATAGTACTGCAACCCCCTATGCTGCACCAGGCGGTCACGAAGTTCTCGCGGCAAAAAACTGATACCATCCACATTTCCATTTTTTAAAGCCTGTATCGCCGACTCCACATCTGGGTAGAACTTCATGGCAAATTTTTGCAAAAAGGGTTTTGTTCCGTAATAATTGTCATTGCGAACGAGCGTATAGGAACGAATCGTACCGTCCCTATCTTTTTTCAATGAATGAAACTTCCACATGCCGCTCCCAATCGGCTTCACATTCAACGCAGAGAGGAAAAAATTTTCAGGCGCTACTTCCCTCCATGCATGCTGCGGCACAATACGACGAGTTGCAAGATCCAAAAACGGCGCAAATGGCGCTGGCAGGATAAACTGCACAGTACTATCATCCTTCTTTTCAATACGAACATCCTTATAGCTTGCGTAGTAAGGGCTTTTTACTCGTTGGTCTTGAACGCGTGAAAAGGTAAAAACAACATCATCAGCAGTAAGCGGCTCACCATCATGCCACTGGATATTTTTTTTCAAATAAAATGTGTATGTTTTTTCATCCTGACTAACCTCATAGCTTTCCGCCAAATCAGGAATGATTTTGCGGTCGCTGTCATAACGCAGAAGGCCGGAAAAAACGAGGTTCACTAAATCACGATCAACATCATTGTTGGCAACAAGCACTGGATTGATAGAGCGAGGAAATCCGACCAGTCCCTCGGTATAGATCCCTCCGCTGCTTGGCGTTGGTGTCGTTGCTCCTACATACCCGCGCCATCCTAAAAATACCACATTCACCACTATAACGACAAGCAACGCTTTGATAACAAGATATTCTTGGCGTGAAAGTATTTTTGGAAGGTATTTAAGCTGTTTGAAACGCGGAAATCGAAATGGAGAAAGCGATGTGACAAGCTCTTGGTCAAGGGCCGTGTGGTTGGTCTTCCCCTTCTTCCACCATCGCGGGGAATAGATATGCATGGTTGGTTAGATACCTAACGTTGGGTCAAAATCGTCGTAAGCGAAATGCCTAAGAACAATGTTACAAGTCCAATAGTTGCGTAGAAAAGCATTTTTTCAACACCGCGCTTTGTCCGATACACATTTCCCTCGCCACCAAAGGTAGCGGAAAGTCCTGAACCCCGCGATTGCAAGAGAATTGCAATAATAAGCAAAATCGAGATAATCGCCTGAATGAGAGTCAGCGCTGTGTGCATACATTGAAATACTAAGAATGTGGAGTCCCTTTTGATATGAAGATAAGTATACACTAGCGACGAAAAAAAGCAATACCGCTACTGTATACTATATACCAAATACTATATACTATGGTACATATGCCTCAAGCAAAGCAATTCATTGCCTTCTTCGGAATTATTGTCGCGGTTTTTTTGGCCGCATTACTTACGCTTGTCATAAAAACGTCATACGAATCAGTGCCAGAGCGTACGCAATCTACTCAACAAAAAGACCAGATCTTGTCTGTATCTCAACTCGCTCTTATCGATAATGGTCTTGCTTTTTCATTAGGACACGAAGATGCAAAGGTGGTTGTTGTTGAATTTCTCGACTATCAATGCGAATTTTGCAAACACGTCTCTCCAACACTACAAAGGCTTACCGAGGACTATAAGGATACATCGGTGCGTTTTGTTATACGCCACTTTCCTTTACAAGATACTCATCCATTTGCATACAAGGCGTCTCATGCAGCGCTGTGCGCGCGCGAACAAAATGCATTCCTGCCAATGCACAACCTTCTCTTTCAACACAATCAACGACTCAACGATCTCGTTTTTGCGCAACTTGCATCTCAACTACACATCGACGTTGACGTATTTGCTTCGTGCATGGCTGACGAAAAGTACCAAAGCCTTATTCGTAAAGATGTGTCTGATGCAGTCGACATAGGCATTACAGGAGTGCCAACGTTTTTCATCAACAAACAACGGCTAACAGGCGCTTTTTCCCTTCAAGACTTCAAGCAGGCAATTGACCATGAATTGCGACGTTAGAGCTTTAAATCTGTCAATACGATTTTTGACACAAAATCTGCCGCTGCCCATTTACAAACACGCATAAAAGCGTTATACTACGTCGATATATAAAAATGATTGCATATGTCCAAATTGTTTCCTTGTAATCATTCTGCATTATTCATCTATTGCTTTGTCAGCCTATGCTCGAGTTTATAAAAATCAGAGGCGCTCGTGTGAATAATCTCAAAGATATTGACATCGACATACCTCACAACAAGCTCGTCGTCTTCACGGGACTTTCCGGCTCAGGTAAATCGTCCCTGGCTTTTGACACCGTACATGCTGAAGGCCAACGTCGATTTATGGAAAGCCTCTCAAGTTTTACGAAGCAATTTCTCGAAAATCTTGATAAGCCCGATGTCGACCAAATCGATGGCCTACCGCCAACCATCGCCATAGACCAGCGCACCTCGTCGTCATCCCCTCGTTCAACAGTGGGAACGGCAACAGAGATTTACGACTACCTGCGACTGCTTTTTGCTCGCGTAGGCACGCCGCATTGCCCTCAATGCGACGTAGGGCTCTATCCAAAAACTCGACAGCAGATCATCGATGAGGTGGTGGGGCATCTCAATGCGTATTCAGGCGAGGGACTCATTCTTGCGCCACTATCGCAAAATGAAAAAATGAACATTGACATGATTGTCGATCAACTGGGCCGCATTGGATATCAACAAATTCGCCTGGATACGCTTCTCTATACCTTTCGCGAGCTTGCCACGCTCCACATCGATGAGGAAAAACCGCATACGCTTGAGGCTGTCGTATACAAAGGCAAGGGCTCAGACCATCTCGACATGAGTGTTCTGATTCCCGCAATCACAAGCGCGCTTGACCTCGGGGATGGAATGTTTGTCCTTTCATTAGGACAGCAAGCACACGTCTTTACCGAACGCCTTACATGCCGCGCATGCCGCATTACGATTCAAGAAATCGAGCCACGCAACTTTTCTTTTAACAATCCTGCGGGAGCATGTTCGTCATGCGCTGGCTTGGGGTATCTCTTGAAATTTGATCCTGAACTGTTATTGCCAAATAAAAAACTGACAATAGCGCAAGGAGCAATCCAGCCTCTCAATAAAATGTACGCGCACACAGCGCACTATCTTCAAGTCATTGAAAAGGCTGCCATAAAGCACACGTTCACGATCAATACTCCTCTTTCCCAACTCAATGACAAGCAAATGACATTTTTGCTCTATGGCGATACAAAAAAACATTCGTTAAAAGAACAGATTTCCGAAGAGCTCTTCACAGGAATTATTCCCTATTTGGAAGAGAAGTATAAAGAAACTGATTCGGAGTATCTTCACAATGAACTCGAAGACTACATGCGCGTCTTTCAGTGTACCGTATGTGAAGGGCGCCGACTGAAATTCGAAATGCTCGCTGTTCGCATTGGCGATTATTCTATTGATAAAGTCGTCTCCCTCTCAATCGGATCTCTTGCAACATTCTTTTCCTCACTCGAAAAAGATCCTTCGCTCGATACACGAGCACAAAAAATTCTTCGCCCTATTGTCAAGGAAATACATCGACGCGTTCAAGCATTGATCGATGTGGGTCTTTCGTATCTTATACTCGACCGAAGTATGTCGACGCTATCGGGTGGCGAAGCGCAACGTGTCAAGCTCGCGAATCATTTGAGCTCTTCGCTGGTTGGTGTCGTCTATGTTCTCGACGAACCATCCATCGGCCTTCACCCTCGCGACACCGAACAACTTATCGCTACGCTCAAAAAATTACGCGATGCTGGTAATACCGTGCTTGTTGTTGAGCACGACAAACATATCATCATGGCTGGTGATATGGTTATCGATGTAGGTCCGCACGCAGGAAACGGAGGCGGCGAAATTGTCGCGATTGGAACGCCGCAAGATGTAATGAAATCCAAACACTCATTAACTGGCGCGTACCTTTCGGGTAAAAAAGAAATTGCCGGTACGCGCAAGCGCCGTACTGGGAGCGGAAAATACATTGAAATCAAAGATGCCCACGAGTTCAATCTCAAACATATTGATGTAAAAATTCCTTTAGGGAAGCTTGTCTTTGTAACAGGTGTGTCGGGATCGGGAAAGTCAACGCTCGTTGTTGAAATTTTGAGCAAGGCGCTTACAAAAAAGTTCTACCACACAAAAGCAGAGCCCGGTAAACACAAAGAAATTCTAGGACTCGAAAATATTGATAAGGTTGTTGTCATCGACCAATCGCCTATCGGACGCACGCCCCGCTCAAATCCTGTTACCTATACCAACATTTTTACGCCGATTCGCGAATTATACACCGAGCTTCCCGAGGCAAAAATCAAAGGTTTCAAGCCTGGGCACTTTAGTTTTAACGTGCGAGGCGGACGATGCGAAACATGCCAAGGCGAAGGCATGACGCGCATTGATATGCGATTTCTCTCTGATGTGTATGTAGAGTGCCGGGACTGCCACGGCAAACGCTATACACGTGAAGCCCTTGAAATTCACTATGATGGCCTTTCCATTGCTGATGTCTTGCACCTCACTGTCGAAGAAGCGCTCGTCTTTTTCCAAAAGCATCCATGTATATCAGATAAACTTAAAACTCTTTCTGATGTAGGACTTGGATACATTCATTTGGGACAGTCGGCAACAACGCTTTCAGGAGGTGAAGCGCAGCGCATTAAACTTGCCGCAGAACTGTCGCGCCGATCAACGGGTAAAACATTGTATATTTTGGATGAGCCAACAACAGGCCTTCACTTCGAAGATATCAAACAACTCCTCAACATCTTGCATCAGCTTGTAGATAAAGGAAATACGGTACTTGTTATCGAACACAATGGCGAAATCATTCGCCATGGAGACTGGATTATCGACATGGGACCCGAAGGAGGAAATGAAGGAGGCACTCTCGTGGCGCAAGGGACGCCCGAGCACATTGCGGCATCGCTACACAGCTGGACAGGACGATACCTCAAAGACATAACACCGCCGCAACAAAAAACAGTAAAACAACTCGCGCGAGTCAAAGTAAAAAACAGGTAATAAAGCTAAAAAGGGTGCCACAAAGCATCCTTTTTTAGTATTGCTTTTTCTCGCATGATCTCGTAGGATACTATTATCGTTCAATTCAAAATGCAAAGATCAAAATGTAAAGTGACACTGCAAAATGTTAAAATTTTTGATTTTTATATCTTTCATTT
>JACQRZ010000009.1 GCA_016206235.1 Candidatus Uhrbacteria bacterium | reverse complement strand
GTTTTAAATATTGAGACACTTTTTTCAAATTCAACAGTGAAAGGTTCATTTCCTCAGAATCGAATGTCGCATAACCATTTAATGAAAGATATGCCAGATCAAGAAATGCTTTTTCAGGCTCGGCGATATAGGTAGAATTTTTACGCACGTAACCCCAATACAACGATGGACGAATATGACGAAAAACAATTGTAGCTCTTGGTGCCTTGATTGTTCGTGCTCGCTTTGTTGTGACCAGCGTCAGCGCATACGGCTTCTGACTCAGGATATGTTCTCTTCCTAAAACATACTCAAAAGACAGGGCGCTTGGTGAATAGAGTGCTTGAGCGAATTTTTCCCAATCAACGCGAGCGCAGTCGGTAGTATATACTCCTTTTAGTATCCTCACGATTGAGCCGCTGCGAACCATGCGATTGAGACTCACGCGCAAGCTCGCATCACTCATCTCTGCGATTTTACGAATATCGGCAAAGGTGAAGACGATTTTTGGAATGGTATTAATTTTTTTTTGTAATGGTGTCATAGAGCTGATCAATAACAGGATAAAAATGACGCGGCAAAAAGACTTGAAGCTCATTTTTGAACATTCGCCGCGTATACGGCGCCAACGTCAATTGCGTGGCAAACTGCTCGCGCATGCTTTGAGCAATATACCAGAGATCAAAAATATCCCGCGCTTTTTTTCTCTTTTCGAGCGCATCTTCTTTCAATCGTTTAAGTTCAACAAGTGTTGGGACTAAAAGTAAAGGCTCCTCTACACTTACCGGACTTCTGAGAATGGCGAGTTGCGATGTCAAGCATACCGGCTTGGTAGGTTTATGTATCTCAATTTTGATCGAAAAATTGTGTTTGAGCTTATCGTCTGAAATGAGTATGAACGCAAAGAGTGTGTTCCGTTTCTCCTTTGCGTCGGTGAGCTTCCATCCTTGATGCCGACGCACAGCCCTTTTCATAAACGCAGAAAAATCCTTGAAAGAGAATCGCTTGATGCGCAAAAGATCAATATCTTCTGAAAAACGAGGTGAGCCATAGGCAAGACGGAGTGCAGTTCCGCCATAAAAAAGGACTTTTGCGCCCAATGTATCAGTGGCAAGATCCCTAAGAAAGAGCATTTCCGCTTCTTCGCGCAGAATGTGATCTTTTGCAATTCCGAGGGAACGCACATGTTGTTCGAGCTCATGAATGGTCATATTTAATGATGCAGCATTATTAACATTTTTGTTAACTATAACGTATCATTAATTTATTCAACTGTCAAGAAAATTCATACATACCCTCCCCTCCTAAGACATCAATCAACTCAAAACCTTCACACGACCTCTTGCTGATAACAACTTTCACAATAGACAATCTCCGGCCGATCTGGTGCAAAGGTTGTAGAAATCTGTTTTTGGCATTTAGCGCAATTGCGATTGAAAAGCTTCATGGGACCGCGTCGCTTAATGCGATCGATGTGGCGGCAATGAAAGCATAGCCGAGGGATCGGCAATGACATTTTTTGATAGAAGCTCAATTCTTGCGGCGTAATTTTATAGTTCCGTTTGCACTGATCACAGGCAAGCACTTCTTTTGTGATAGCGGGCGTAACGCTCGCAATGTGGTCGGGAAGCGAACCGGTTGAAACGGTTTCCTTGCCGGTTGTCATCGGTAGATCATCCTGCCATCGATACCCTTGCGCAAGCACCTCTTCCTTTGTAAGAGGCATGTAATCCTGTGCGACGCTCTCGTTGTAGGCAAAGGGAGCGATATGGGAAGGAAAAAATAGACCGTATTCTCCATCACGTTTTAATTCGTTAACAATTTTCTCGCGGAGAATATGATACTCCTCCTCGGTGTACTGCTTGTTCAAAATGCAAAACGATCCTTTTTTGAGCCCATCGCATCCAATACAATTGTCAGAAGAGTGCGTGAAAAGGCAGTACTCACAGTCATGACTATTCTCCACCCAGTAGGAGCCAATGACGTGATTTGCATGGCCTGTTGCCACACAATCAAGAAACAGCTCACCATATCCGTTGCCAAGAATATCATATGAGTCCTTAATACATTTTGTTGCAAACATATATTTGCAACTCTCACCTCCGATAATCTCGTAGCAATCTCGCAGGCCTTTTGATTCGAAAATATAATCACCGGTACAATCTTCGGATTTCATGTTGTTGTTTTCTCGGTGAGGGAATTGATGAACGAATTTTTCAAATTTTTTCTGCATCTCGCACAATTTGTGATAGCTTCCTTTTATTTCCGCGAGACGACGCTCGTACTCATCCTCGATGAGCTGCTCGTTAAACCAGTAATAGCTTTTATGGCGAAGATTCACGCATCCGAAGCAGTTTATGCAATCAACACATGATTCCAAAAACCATGAATCAACGCAATTCGTGACATTTCTACTGAAGATAACGCCGGATGATTTTTGCACGTTGACGGTCTCGTAACACCGCTCCATATCAATGCCAAAATACGCATCAACAGTATCACGACAATCTTTCAGCCCCCGTGAATACATCGTATCTTCACAATATCCCGAATTAAAAAGAAGGTAGCAGCTTTTATTAAACCCCGAAGCGTTTGTATACTCGCTGTTGATATTATTGTTTCCACCGGTAATGCCAAGTGCTTTTTTTGGCACGCGTTTTATTAGCTCATCCATCTGCTCAAAAAATGGTCGATTTGTATCGTACTCTTGACCATACGCAGAGGCATCCCAGTCATCGGTGGCAAAACAATCAATGCAATAGACCGTATATGGAGTTTTTTGCGGAAAGACAGAAATAATCTGTTTTTTACACCTATCGCACGTGCGACTGTAGAGAATACGCTCGTTGCGAAATTGAGCCCGCCTCTTAAACCTGCAATCGGGACACAACACAGGAATTGGCGAACCCATTTTTTGATAAAAGGCAACATCTTCTTGCTCAATATCATACATCGCCGAACACTTCGCGCATGTCTTCTTTTCCATAATGAACGATATGAATAATCGCTATCAATAATAGAGCAAGCTGTAGAAAATACAATGAATCTCACCCTAAAAACCTATAAGCTACAAGCTGAAAGCTAGAAGCTAAAACTATATATCCCACGCAAAGCCATTGCCAAAATGCCCCCAAGAGGCCGTTTGCGCGTAGATGGGGCGGTCAAGTTGGAGAAAGTTTTTAATGCCTTGCGGGCGAACATCGTAATCCGTGATCTGGATTTCTTTGCCATCCACCACTGCCACACGCATAAGCGGCTCTGCGCGGCCGATGGCATAAGCAAGTTTTACAAACACTTCGCTCGCCTGATATTTTTTTAGGTAGTCAACGGCGATCTTCCGCGCCATATATGCGCCGCTTCGATCTACTTTAGTGTAATCTTTTCCGGAAAAACTTCCGCCGCCAATAGTAACTTCCGGTCCATAGTTATCGATAATCAGTTTTCGTCCCGAAAGTCCGGAATCAGCATCGAACCCGCCCATATTCCACTCGCCTGCCGGATTGATGTAGTACTCATCCGCTTGAATGATCGATCGCACGAGCGTAGACAGCTCATCGTTTTTTGAATTTTGAAAGCTTGCAACAACAGCTATTACTTTTTCTCCATTAATCGTTACCTGCACCTTGCCATCGTACGGATACTGTTCGTAAAGCTTCTTGCACAAGTTGCGCGCCAACTCATACTCTCGCGGCATACGGCTTTCTGTTTCGCTGCATGCATAGCCCTTCATAATTCCCTGGTCTCCCGCGCCGCCTATGTCAACACCTTGAGCGATCTCAGGACTTTGCTGAGAAATAGTACTATTAATAACAAAAGCATCGCCGACAAGTGCCTTCACAATTTCTTTTACATCCACCGTTGCACTACTTGTGACCTCGCCGCTTACATTGATAACCCCATGGCCTCCCATTGCCTCAAGCGCAACTCGACTGGTAGGATCTTGGGCAATATACGCGTCGAGAAGATTATCAACAATGCCGTCGCACATCTTATCTGGATGTTTTGGCGTAACGAACTCGCAGGTTTTCACCATATCTTTATGTTCTTAATTAAAACAAAAACTCTTTGCCACCAAGGAAAGAGTTTCTTCTTTTCGAATAGTTATCTCTCCTCGAAATGATCGAGGCTGGAGTTGGCACCCTTCGATTGCACTCAGGGTTGCCGGAGGATCATCGGGCCAGTTCCCTACCCTCACTCTTGATAAGTTGTAGTTATTAGTATACGACGGACTTTCAAAACGTCAATACATTACTTTCTTATGGTTGCTTTAAACTTTTTTTCTAACATTGCAATCAGCTCTTTATGTGCTGTATCCACTTCTTCGGTAGTTAATGTCCGTTCGTCAGAGCGATATGAGATATGAAAGGCAAAACTCTTTTTATACGCCCCTATGGTTTCTCCGCGGTAGATGTCGAAAATTTCAATGTCGCGGATAAGCGGATGCGCAGAAACAAGTGTTTGAGCAACATCGCGGAAAGGGTATTTTTCATCAATAACAAACGCGACGTCTCGGCGCGTTGCAGGAAATGGCCCTCTCTTTTCTCGCTCGCGCTCTTGCGAAGGCAGTGACGCAAGCAGTGAAAGGTCAATGGTGCAGATAGTGGGCATAACGCTTAGGCCAAAAGCAGCTCGCACCCGATGCCGTGGCACGCCGATCGTGCCGACTTCACTCTCTTTATAAAAAATACTTGCGCAGTGAGAGGGAATGCTCCATGCAGCCGGTTTCTTGTCTTGATGTATTTCAAGCGCATATCCTAACCGAGCAAAAAACTCTTGAATCACAGCGAAGAGCAATGCAAAACTATTCTCCTTTTTTTTATCAGCCAACACAAATGTTGCGTGTGTTGGCTGCAAGGGCAATTTTTTATCACCGCCATCGTCTGGACCTGTCGCATCCTTTAAAAAAACTTTTGCAATTTCAAATAGGGCAAGGGTTTCTCCGCTATACTGGTTTTTTTCGATAGCCTCCAACATGTTGATCGCCAAACTGTTTGTGATATATGGACGATCTTCAGATAGCGGCTGCAAGAGATGCAGATAGTCTTTTTCTGAATCACCGATTGCGCGAATTGCAGATGCCGAGACAAATGAATAGCTGTGGACTTCATGAAAATCATGCATAGCCAGTATGCGAAGTTTTCGTTCAAGCGTGCGGAGGGGCTGCAAGGCCTGCGCGCGCATTTGGATCTCGGGCAGTCTCGCTGGTATATTGTCGTACCCATATAAGCGCAGAATCTCTTCTATACAATCCTCGACTTGCGTTATGTCGTGTGAACGAAATGACGGGACAGTAATCTCGAGTTTTTTTCCACTCTTTTTCACTCCAAACTCAAGACGCTTGAGAATATCCGTCGCAGCATCGAGAGCCACTACAACTCCGACTTTTTTCTGTAAGACTTCTTCTGAAAGCGTAACTTTTTGTGCCGCAGGCGATCCTTTGTAAACATCGCTTACAGCAGTTGCAACGCGAGCTTCAGGGCAAAGTTCGAGAATGAGTTCTACCGCCCTCTTCAATGCTTTTGCTGGCAGCTCGGGATCAAGTTGTTTTTCAAAACGCATCGAACTTTCGGTACGAGTCTTGAGAACGCTTGATGTCTTTCGAATAGAAGGTCCGTAAAAATGTGCCGATTCAAGCACAACAGTGTGCGTACTATCGGCAATACCGCTTTCTTTACCCCCCATAACCCCTGCAACAGCCAAAGATTTTTCCTCGCTTGCTATCATGAGCATGTCGTCTTTGAGCGTATGGCGCGCCTCGTCAAGCGTTTCAAATACTTCGCCCTTGCCCGCATTCCGCACGACAATCGATACGTTTCCCTTGGCGTCTTTAAGTCGGTCGTAATCGAACGCGTGCATTGGTTGCCCCAATTCCGCCATCACATAGTTGGTAACATCAACCAGCGCGTTGATCGGCCGCATGCCAATAGCGCGGAGTCGCTGTTGCATCCACTGCGGCGAAGGAGCTGCCGCCACGCCAGAAATACCCACTGCCATATACCGCGGACACAGTTCAGTATTTTCAACCTTCACATTGATACCAAATTCTTTGCCTTCGGTGATATCACGAATCTTTTTTTTATTAAGAGAACTCTTAAGCAACGCGCCGATTTCACGTGCCATACCTTCGTGCCCCCACAGGTCGGGCCTATTCGAGAGCGACTTATTGTCGATTTCAAAGACGACATCATCGAGGCCAAGAGCCTCACCAATCTGCGTTCCTGATTCGGCTGAAAGATGTGAAAGGTCAAGAATACCGCGCTCCTCGGTGCTGACAAACTGTTCGCCAAGGCCAATTTCAGATGCCGCGCAGATCATGCCCTCGCTTTTTTCACCGCGAATAACACTTTCTTCCAATACGATCTCATCCCCTTCTCCATGCCAACGCACGCGTGCGCCAGGAAGCGCCAACGCAATCTTCATTCCTTCTTTGAGGTTACTTCCTCCACACACCACGCGGTAGCTTCGAGCGCCACTATCCACAATCACGATGCTAAGCCGATCAGCGTTTGGGTGTGGCTCAATCTTAGTGATGACCCCGAGCTCCATATGTTCAAATTCTGCAGTACCAAGCGATCTCCATGATTCCACTTCAACCGTTGTGAGGGAAAGTTGGGTAGCAAGAAAGTGATCGGTTGCCGATGTTGGAATATCAACAAAGTCTTGAAGCCATTTTTTTGAAAGTAACATAGCTCTAAAGTGACGAGTGAAGAGTGACGAGTGAAGAGTGCGTGGCCATATATTATATAGAAGTGAATTGACTCAGGAAAGAAAAGTCTTGGCTTTCGAACAAGCGAATATCATCAATGCCGTATTTGAGCATGGCGAGGCGCGTAAGTCCAAGGCCAAATGCAAAACCCTGTACTTTTTCAGGGTCAAGGTTTCCTGCGCGCAGCACTGAGTTGTGAATCATACCAGCGCCAAATATCTCTAAGTACCCTGTCTGCTTACACAAACGGCATCCACTCCCTTTACAAAACATGCACGTTACTTCGCCGTTCACTCCGGGCTCGACAAACGGGTAGTATTTTGGCCGAAGGCGGATACGCGTATCTGGTCCGTAGAGATGTTTGGCGATCGCCTCAAGAACTCCTTTAAGATGACAAAACGTAATGTTCTCACCCACCATAAATCCTTCCAACTGAAAAAAGGTGTGTTCGTGACGCGCATCGGTTGCCTCGTTGCGAAAACATCGCCCTGGGACAACTGCCATGACTGGCGCGCCATACTCACGGAGCGCGCGCACCTGCATTGAAGATGTATGCGTGCGCATAAGCCACGTTGAATGACCTTTAACATAGAAGGTATCTTGCGAATCTCGTGCCGGATGCGTGGTCGGAATATTAAGTGCTTCAAAATTATAAAAATCAGACTCGAGTTCTGGGCCGTCCAAAATCATGAATCCCATTGATGAGAGAACATCTTCCAAATCCTGCTGAATAAGCGTGATTGGATGAAGCGTGCCGCTAGCCGCGCGCGGCAACGAGGGTTCCGATATATCAAATACCAGTGATGCCTCTTCTTTTTCTGCTAATGCCACGCGTGCATTTTCGAGTGCCTTTTGAAGTTCGTCTTTGAGCTCGTTTGCCTTTTGCCCCACTTCCTTGCGCACCTCGCCAGAAATATCTTTTAACATCTTCAAGCTTTCCGTAAGCGTACCATTTTTTCGCCCAAATACCTTTTGCTCGATCTTTTCAATATCCTGCGCCGTTTTTGCAGCAGCGATGGCAGCGAGTGTTTCTTTGCGAATGTGATCTAATTTTTGTTTCATCATATGAATACTATGCTACTTGATCTGCTAAAATTTTTCAATATTCCAAACAAAAAAGAGCCGCTGAAACGAAATCCAGCGGCAAGCTTGATAAGCATTGAAGGCTAATAGATAAACATATCTGGAAACAACGCGGATTCAGCAGCTGCTATAAAAAATTTTGCTCCAAGCAACGCAGCGCTTGGATGATAATTTTCTAACAAAATAACTACGGCGACTGTATCATCGGGTTCGCACTCGATCTCATCTAATGCTTGCCTGAAAAGATCTTGCGAATGGTTCAGCTCTTTTTCCTGCCCGTCATTATTAGTCGGCATATGTTCTGAATAACACGGAATTGATCGAACCTTTGAAAATATCTCTGATGGCGCGTATCTTCTTACGTACTCGTTAAGTAATGGCTCACCGTGCTCAAATGCTGTGGGAATAACAATGATTGAGTATTTTCTCAATATGCTCAACACTTCATCCCCGCAATTCGTCATGATTTTATATGGCTTCATCTTCAACCTCCGATAAAAAAGAACGAATGTTTATCACCCTATCATATAGCATGAAAAAGACAAGAGTCCCCAAATGGGAACTCTTTTTTCTGAATTGCTTGAAAAAATAGTTGTTTACTGCACAGCGCAAGCCTTGCATGCGCCCTTGTGCGTAAAAAGCTCATACAGCGCTGAAAGTCCAACAAGAACATAAATAATGCGCGAAACAAGCACTCCCTGTCCTCCAAAAAGCATACCAATATCCCATGCAAAGAGACCGACTAAAAGCCAGTTTAAACCTCCGATAACCAGCAAGAGGAATGTGAGCATGTGAAGTGATTTCATAGAAATGGTAGTCGTTATTTTTTAAAAAAGCTGTCGACCAAGCCCGCTCAATGGGCAAGCTCAACGTTAGTATACCGCACTATCCGTAGTGAAACACTGTTCTTGTCAATACGTAGTACAACATTGTTTCTTGTCATGGTAATAAGCCATGCTTTTCCTCCGTTATACTAATAGGTCATTGGCAAAACAAACGCAAGCCCAGACACTCATTCTCTCATCAATACAATGCACAAGTAATTGTAAAAATGTATACTTTTTGGGAGACACATCTCTACACGCTAACACACAAAAGCGTGTAATGCTGATTACTGCTCGCACAAACAACTGTCTATAAAAAAATTGACCCGCCATTTTTGCTTTTGCACAAAAAATGACGGGTAAAAGATCGTTTAGTGAGTTATTGAATAGGAAGCACACCAGTTGTATGCATTCTGAAATACAGAAAGCCACGGCGAAGTCTGGTGTTCAGACCACTCCGCAGGCCAATGAGGCCACTGCCAACGCAAGAACAAACGTTCGGCGTGTGGCATCATAACAAGATGCCTTCCATCGGGCGAACACAAAGCGGTAATACCGTACGGTGAGCCGTTGGGATTATATGGATACTGTTGGGTCACTTCGCCCGTATCGTCAATAAAACGCATCGGGGCAAGATGATTATTCAATGCTTGATGCAACAATGTCTCATCGGGCCATACGCATCGACCTTCGCCATGAGCAACCCATATGCCAAGACGCGAGCCTTCCATCCCTTTAAAGAAAAGTGAAGGACTCTTCTCTATTACTACTGTTGAAAATCGCGATTCGAAGATACCTGACGTATTTCGCACAAATCGCGGCTGACGCTCAGGCTCGACTCCACGCCATGGCACTACGCCAAGGAGGGTGAGCACTTGGCAGCCGTTACACACGCCGAATGTGAATGTATCGTCACGATCCAAAAAATCATCGAGCTCACGTCGTACGCTCGCATTGAAGCGCATGACAGCTGCCATCCCCTTTCCTGCATCGAGCACATCGCCAAAACTAAATCCGCCAGCTACTGCAATTCCTTTGAACTTCGAAAGACTGATATGGTCATTGGCGATGTCTGACAACGTGACGTCATACACATCAAAACCTGCGGTAAAAAACGCTGCGGCAAGTTCGCGATGGCCATTGGTTCCCTCTTCGCGCAGAACCGCCACACGAGGTTTTTCCTGCGAATTCGGCAGCAACACCATTGGCGCGTCGTTATCCACGCGCGTATACGGTGAACGTCTGCCCTGCTTCATGACAATAAAATCGTTTTGCGCGTGATCCGCATCAGTTTGCAACGCATCCAAATAAGCAGAGGTTTCAAGCCACACTCCCCGCACAGCGAAGAGCGCTTCGTGGTAGACCGTTGTGTCATCAGCGCGCACAACAATTCTTTTTTCAGGCATTGGGTAACCAATGACATGACAGTAGTCCGCGACATGGTGCCGCTCTACGATTTCAAGGAATCGACCCGCGTCAGAAGAATTATACTCGAACACAACGCCAAGTTCTTCGTTAAAAAGATACTTCACAACATCGTCGACTGGAATGTCTGGAAGGTCAATATACATGCCGCAATCTCCAGCGAACACCATTTCAAGCACGCATGTCATGAGGCCTCCTTCAGATTTATCGTGCACGCTGAGCGCAACACCGGTACGTACAAGCTCGTTAATCGCGCACCATGCTCTTTGAAAAAAATCCGGGTCGTCCATATCGGGCGCCTCATCACCTATCTGCGAGAAACACTGCGCAAGCACAGAACCGCCCATTCGCCGTTGTCCTCGAGCAATATCTATAAAAACAATGTTGCTCGCTGATGACTGTTTAATGTCGGGCGTGCATACCGCGCGAATATCCGAGCATGGCGCGCACGCAATAAACTGCACGGTGCCTGGCGCTTTGATAAGATGTTTCTTCCCGCCGCGCGCGGCAACTGCTGTCATCGATGTCGAATCTTTACCAACAGGAATACGCAAACCCAGATAGACACACAGATCGCGAGCTGCCTGTACGGCATGGTACAACCTCGCATCTTCACCGGGTTGCTTGCATGGCCATTGCCATGTAGCTGAAAAGTTGATCGAGTCAAAGTCATCAATAGGCGCTGACACAAGATTTAAGAGCGCTTCGCCAATGCTCATGCGAACAGATGCGGCTACGTCAATCAAACCAATAATTGGGCGTTCGCCAATTGATATGGCAGTACCAGTAGTACCAGCATATCCATCTGCCGTAACAGCACAGTCCGCAAGCGGAAGATGCAGTAGCCCAACGCACTGCTGTCGGGCAACAAGCCCGCCAACCGAGCGGTCAACTTTACGCACAAGCCAATACTTGCACGCAACAGCCGGATTTCGTAAAACGCGATTGAGCGCCTCAGCGATATCTGTTTGGATCTCAAAATTCAATAATTCACGGCTAACCGTTTGCGCGTGAATCTCCAGTTTTGGCAGGTCTGCAAGTAAAAAGTTCATGTGAACATCAACTGGCGTCGTTTGGCCTGGATCAGGGCTTTTATCATCGTACTCAACAACAAGCTTTTCATCACTTGTTATTTCGCCAACATGCACGTAGGGACAACGATTGCGCTCGCAAATCTCCGCAAGCATTCGGTAGTCTTCCTTTGCAACAATAACAACCACGCGTTCCTGCGACTCGTTGCACCAGAGCACGTAGAGCGGCATTGTCGGGTCTCCCGATGGAATCTTTTTGAGGTCGTAGCGAGCGCCCATTGGATATGCGATCTCAGTGAGCGCAACCGACTCTCCTCCGGCACCAAGATCGGTACAGGTGATGAGCGGATTTTCGTCACCGAGTTCAGAACAGGCGCGCACGACTTCGTTGATTCTTGTTTGCATTTCCGGGTTTTCACGCTGGACTGAATCAAAGTCGAGGTCAGCAGATTGCGATCCCGCATCCTTGCTTGATGCAGAACCGCCGCCAACGCCGATCCAATAAGCATCACCGCCGAGCTGGATGATCAAATCGCCTTCATGGGACTGGCGCTTTTCGGCATGGCGCACGTCGACATGTCCGCACCCGCCTGCAACCATAACCGTCTTGCGATAACCGTAGTGCTCGCCATCTGCAAACATGTGCTCAAAAGATCTGAATGACCCCAAGATAAGAGGTTGACCAAATTTGTTGCCATAATCACTCGCGCCATTCGATGCTTGGATTGCAATTTCAAGCGGCGTTTGGAATCGTGCCACGTGTGGCGCGTATTCCTGTTCCCACGGCAACGGATACTGCGGAATAAAGAGATGGCCAACGTAGTAACAGGCAAGGCCAGCTCGCGGAATTCCTCCGCGTCCAGCCATCTGTCGGTCGCGTATCTCGCCTCCCGTACCTGTAGCTGCGCCTGGAAAGGCGCAAATCGTCGTGGGATGATTATGCGTCTCTGCCTTCAATGAAATAGCGTAACGCACATCGCGCCTCCCGTATGGCGAAGGGATGGTAGGATCGGTCGGGATAAGTGCTTGAATATCAGCTTGGGCAAAGAGGGCTGCATTATCCCGGTAGGCTGACAAAACATTTCCATCTCCTGTACGCATCGTGTCTCGAATAAGGTCGAAAAGGCTTTTTTCCATCTTTTGGCCATCAATAATGAATTGGCCGTTAAAAAGCCTGTGCCTGCAGTGGTCGGAATTGAGTTGGGCAAAACCAAACAGTTCCGTTAGTGTGGGGTTATAGCCAGTGCTTGTATAGTAATCAATAACATAACCTGCAAGCTTTTCATCTATCCCAAGACCGTAGCGACTCACCGTTTCGAATACTGCCTGAGGCCCACGTTCCATCAGAAGAATGGGTTCGTCAGCAACTCTGGGAGCATGGGAAAGAAAATCGATCGATGGGAGACGATACATCTCCTCAGTCATACGATCATGGCTCAACTCATAGAGTTTCTCATACCGTTCTGGCGTGAGGGCGGTATCTTCTTCAAGGACGATCTGAATACGCCGTGTCTCTTCGAGGCGCGTAATACCGTGTAAGCCGATATTTCTACAGATCGCAACGGCATTCGTGCTCCATGGAGTGATAATCGACCGACGAGGACCAACTTCCACTACGCCTGCGGCAAGCTGACTCTCTATTGAATACCTGTGCGGTTCAATGTCATTACAAAGCAACGCATCAAGGATAGTTTCTTCGTGGCTTGTAAGTGGGTGCTCAGAAAAAATCAAAAAGCGACGTTCAAGCATTACATCCATAATACCCATTGATACATGCTGTTGAAGCGCTGCACGTAGTTTTTTTTCTTCGTTTTTCCAGAATGCAGATGTCCTGAAACGCGAAATGACTGTCAGAGCATCCATATGGTGTACTCCCTTCATTGTAAAAGAACAGTACTTCAACCCTATAATTGGCACTTTCCTTTGTCAATAAACAAGTTGATGTGTCAGAGGTCTGCTATAACCACGTCATTATGTATTATATTGACCCCTGCCAAAAGATGAACTAGACTTATCTATGTCGTATTTGATTTTGAAATCTTACTGTATGTCAAAGCCAGTAGTTGTGCTCATTGGTGGCGGAGTCGGTGCGTCAACATTCACGAAAAGCTTGAAAAGTCTTCCGATACAACTCACCACAATCGTTAGTGCGTTTGATGATGGCGGATCCACTGGCGCAATTAGGCGTGATTATCGAGGCTTTGCGCTTGGCGATTTTCGGCAATGCCTTTTTGCGAGTATTGATCTGGACAACACAGTAAAAAAAGTGATCGACTACCGCTTTGGACGAGGCAATCTGTTTGGCGTTAATGTTGGCAATCTCTTGTTGAAAGCATTTTTGCAATGCGCAAAAAGCCAACGACACGGCGTACTCCAGCTCCACAAACTCCTCCATCTTCCCAATACGGTTATCCCTGTTTCCTACGACTACGCCAAGCTCTGCGCACGACTCACCAACAACACGGTACTTACCGACCAGTCGCAAATTCAGAGCTATTACAGCTTTTCTCAAGCCGCAATTAAGTCCCTGTTCTTAAGTTCAAACGCAAAACTGAGCCCCGAAGCGCGCGCTGCCATGCTGTCGGCAGATTATCTTATGTTTACGCCAGGGAATTTTTTTAGCAGCATTTTACCAAACATCTATGTCAAAGGTTTTGCGGAAACATGGAAAAAAAGTAAAGCAAAAAAAATTTTTTTCTTCAATCTTCTCGCTCATCGGGGACAAGATAGCTACTATACACTTCTGGATTACCTTGACTGGTTTGGCCAAAAGCTCGGAGCGCGCCCATTTGATATGATTATCGCCAATAAAAAAATTGCCGGATCGATCATACGCCATGTGCAAGACCGTTTTGAAACTACAAAAATAACCGATGCGGATCGAAAAAAACTTGAAGAACTCGGCATTGCCCTTCATGTTGCCGACCTTGTATCGCCAGTCATCCGCAAGCAGCCGACAAACGATACCGTGCTTCGTGCGCCACTCCGACATGATATTAAAAAAATTCAAACTTTTTTTGAACGCCATATCTTAATGAAACCCAGATGAGTGATCGTTACGGAATAGGACGACAGATGCGCACTTCTTCGCTTCGCTCCTTAACAAAATTGAAAAGGAGACTTCTCAACGAATCAAAAGCACCACGCCAGTAATGGCAAGACCAACCATTGCCGCTTTTTCAACGATGTGCCGTTCATGAAAATGCACTGCTCCCACAACAAGGCTCCAAAAAACCGCACATGATCGTTTTGCTGCAATAATGACCGATGCTGGAGCAAAGGCGTAGGCAAAACTTGAAAGTACGCCAGCAACGCCGTGAGCAAGAGATTCACCCATCACTTTTCTGATACGCAACAACTGAAAGGGATGCTGTCCTGTGCGCGTAACAGCATGCCAATAAAAATATGGCAACAGCATACATGATGCTATAATTTGTTGTCCTGCAACAGAGTTGTAGTTCGTAATAAGGTATTTATAGAGTGAAATGGTAATTGAAGAACCAAATGCAGATAAAAGCGCTAACGCCATGCCTTTATGGGAAAATGAATCGCGCGATGAAACAAGGAGAAGTGCAAACACCAACGCGACAATACCAAGGATTTGAAGTGTCGTTAATGTCGTTCCTAACGCAATCTCTATACAAAGCACGAAAGGAATCGTAAGCGTCCGCATAAAGCCAAAGGTACTGCGGTCGGCGGTAAGGATTGCTCGCAATGTGATATTGGTTAAGGCGATCTCGCATCCTACAAGAACAAGCACCAGCGGCAATGATGCGATAGTGAATCGAAATTCGGCACCACCAACAACACTCAAGACAAGAAAAAAGAAACCACTGATACCAATAATAAAAGCGCGCGACGATATACTCTCAATATGTCGCGCTATCGATTCTTTTGCGCTTGACGTTGAGAGCTCTTCAAAAAACGTCGCAAGCGCAATGAGAAAAATGCCGATCATACCTGTTCACGCACGATGCGACTTCCAATAACAAGGCTTGCCGAAAGAAAGACGATATTTTTAATGACAAACTCGCCTAGTGTTGTGAGAAAGAAAGGGTTGCCATAGTCGTAAAAAAGCATTGGTGCAAAAATGGGAGCGGCAAAAACGCCTGCCATTTGAAGCCACAACAGCGCAATCGTTATTCGCGGTGCCCGTTTGGTGAGCAGTCCCAATCCAATAACAACCTCCCATATACCCAATACAACTAAAAATTCAGGCATCGGCACAAACGGATACACTGCACTGATCATGTCCACAACCGGACTTACGTTAACTATTTTCAAAAGACCAAACCAAATAAAAACAATGCCGAGGGTAACGCGAAGCAACGGAATACCCCATCGCTCCATTTCACGGACAAGCCAATGATCAATGTTTTGAAAAAATTGCATCATGACTCCAGTATACTCTTCTTTGGTGCGCTGGACAATGATCCGCCTTCGCCAAGGCTTCGGCGCGATAATGAAGAAGTCTCGCGGGAAAGTGTAACAGCCCACTCAAAGAAACATCTGGCGATGTTAGAGGGGAAATTTGCAAATACTCTAATTCAACAAGAATAAAATAAAGAAGCTCTCATTGTCAATGACGAACGTAGAGAAAAGAAATGCTCCGAGAGATGAATTTTGAACTTTACTCGTCTGCGGATTCGAGATCGTCAATGTCTTTTTGATACCGTGCAGCTATTGCCAAAACCGTATCGCCATAAAAACGATATGCCAGATTGACAGAACCAGCAAAGTATTTCATAGCAGCGGCAAACTCATTATTGCCCGCGCCATCAGCTCCGTCTGCATGAAGTTTGACGCTGGCAGCGATAAATGCGTCCCGAATATCCCACGGATTTGCCGCCTTACCCGTAATCGCCTGCACTTTGCCGCGATACCCCATCCATGTTGATGGTATGAATTGCGCCGGCCCCATTGCACCACCCCAACCAATCTGTTTCCCATTTTGGCGCATTGGGCACGAAACTGGCGTGGTGTCTGGGTCAAGACCAAGTTCTTTGGTGATTGTCAAAAATGGCCCATGATCGCGCGTCGGCTTCATTATTGCTCTCCATTGTTTTTCTACCGGGTCGCCAAGTCGGTTGCAGGTTCCCACATTCCTGCCAAGATTTGATTCCTGCGTAAGCACCGCCAAGAGAAGCGCAGGCCGCACGCCAACCATATCCGAAACCCAACGTGCAATGTTATACGCCTCGCCAAAACTAATCTGCTTACCAACGTTGAAGAGTTCATACATTCTGCTTCGAATGTTTGCCGCCCGAGCCCGCGAAGCCGCAATTTCTGCTGCTGTTTTTTTCTCACGTGCCCTTGCTTGCGCAAGCTTTACGCTGTTGTGCTGTACGTCATGATCCAAACGTTCCTGCTGGAGCGCTTGCTTGTCGAGCAAATGAACAAGTGCTTCCTCTTCGCTTTCAAAAAGTTTTTTCTTCTGCTCAAGATCGGCAACAATTTTTTTGAGTGTTTGCAGTTTTTCATCCAAAGCGCCTAAAAGATCTTGCTGCTGTTCCGAGGCTTCGAGAAAAGAAAAAATATTGTCGTGAATAATGAAACCTCTTAAAAAAGATTCATTCTCTGTCTGCTGTAACAGGCGAAGCAACTCCCCGATACGTTCCTTCATACTCTCAACCAGAGCGATCTGATCTTCGATATCTTTTTTTGTAATTTCAAGAGACTGGCGAATGCCTTCAAGCGATTCTGTCGACGCTTGTATTTTTTTTGCAATATCGGCTTGACGTACTTTGAGAAGCGTAATAAGCGACGAGAGCTTGCCACGCTCACCTTGTGCCTTTGATAACTCCTTTTGGTACTGCGCGATTTGCGCTTCAATACTTTTGAGCTCCTCTTCTAAATGCTGTATATCTGTAGCAAGCGACGGAGATACTTCCTGTGCTCTGGCAACAGGCATGATCAGCATGCCCGCTGCTAGACCAAAAAATAACACGAAGGCAATGAAATACCGCGTTTTTTCCCCTATGTGTATCATACCTCGTGCGTCCTTCGATTATGATAAACCTCTACTGCAAGAAATGTAGTAAGAGGCACAGCAACAATAAGTGCAAGACTGCCTACAAGCGTGCGTATGACCTCTTCGGCGATCGGCTCACCATTGAGAATAACCCACAATGGTTGCCCCTTATTCAAAATAAAGAGCAAAAAGAGCGGCAGTGAAACACCGGCATAGGCAAGGGCTAGCGTATTCACCAGTGATGTAATATGTTCGCGTCCCACAGAAATACCGCGCGCATACAGTTCTTTACGTGAAAGTTTTGGGTTTGCTTTTTGAATTTCGTCGACCGCAGCTGTTTGCGCTGTTGTAATATCATCAAGAATACCGAGAATGCCTATGATCATCCCTCCAAGCAGCAAACCTCTCAGATTAATCGCTTGACTGTCTTGCAGCTGTAAAAAGAGTGCGTCTTCATTGCCCGCTCCAAAAAGCTTGCCAATTCCAACAAACAGTATGGAGCAGAGCGCCGAAAACAAGAGCGTAATAAGCGTGCCACCAAGAGCAATGGATGTTCGTACTGAAAAACCATGCGCAAGATACAGTGAAATACAGGCAATAACCAACGACCCTATAAGGCTGATCGTGAGCGGATCAGTTCCGCGTAAAATCTGCGGGACAATAAAAAATGCGATAACGCAAATACTAAAAGCTAAACCTATGAGCGACGAAAGTCCACGCAGGCGCCCAAAGATCAGAACAAACACTATAAATATCGCAGCCAACATGCCGAGCGCCGAAAATCGATATCGGTCCGTGACATAGTACATTCTGCCTTCAACACCGTACGTCGCTACCAGAACAACCATATCGCCAACAGCAAGTTCTGTTCCTTTTTGACTATTTGTTGGTATATTATTTTCCGCCCCAACTTCTATTCCCTTACTCACGCCATCTTCAATACGCACACGAAGCTTTTGGACGATGTCGCTTGAAGGAATATAATCCCTATCTTCTTTCGTAAGAATTTTTATAACAGTGCCTTTGTAGTACTCGTCAGGAGGAAATCCGCCTTCGCCAAGGCTTCGGCGCGATTCTGATTCGTCCTGAACAATATCTTGCGCACTCACGATCGTCGCAACGGCAAGCACGCCAACCATGCCGACAATAAAAAAGAGTGAGATTTTTTTTTGCAAAACACTCATTGGTTGTTTCGTTCAATGGCGATTAATTCTTTTTTACGGTAGAGCTTAGTGAGATCCTCTAATGAAAACCTCACTTCATGAGCAAAATCTATCATACCTTCCTTTCGAGCATGTTGTGCTGACAAGACTGTTGCGTACGCAAAGGTGCTCGGTTTAAAAATATACTCGTGGTCGTTTAATTCCTGAAATAAAAGATATACATAGTCCTTGTAGGCATTATCGCGCATCAAATAGACGTCACCGCTCTGAGGTTTCTGTAAATGCTGGAGTGTTTCTCCGGATGAGTTCGTGCGTTGAATCAAGAAAAAAAGAGTCGCTCCCGCAATCACGATAAGAGCAAAGAAAAAGGCGTACGATATAAGATGTTTCTTCATTATTCAAATGAAAATATATACAAAGTATAGCAAAAAAATTTCTCAAAAAAAAGAAGGACACAGTCGGACAAGCCGCTGTGTCGTGAGCGTAAGAGAACAATTGCTATTTATAGAGAGTCTTGAGATGTACGGTATCTTTTAATCGAATAACGACACTGCGCGTGCTTTCAATAAATTCCATCGTATCACCCCCGGGATGAGCTACAAATCTATCGTAAAAATATTTTCTCATTCCTGAACCTGTATTAAACTTTTCTGTATTCAATCGAATTGCAGCGCATCCGTGGACTTGGAAACAGTGACTTTATGTCGACTTAACACGAAAAAGTACGGAATATACAAAAAACCCGCCTCTTTAGATAAGAGGTGGGCTGATTTTTACAACAATAAACTAGACACTACTCACTACAAACTATTGAACTATAGATTCTGCCTCAAGATTGATCTTGAGTAGAAATTCATCTGATACGTTGGCGACAAATGGGATGTTTGGGATTTGAAGATCAAAATCCGACCGCTTCACAGTTGCCTGCGCTGTGCCACTAATACGATCACTTGTAACATTGACATTTGTTGCTTTGAAGGTTGCCGGCTTGGTTACGCCGCTCATGGTCAGATCCCCTGAAATAGTAAGATCGAGCGATGCCGAACCTGGCGGTATAGTTTTTGGCATGCCTTTTATTGACGTGGGCTTAAATCGAATTTGCTCGTTGCCACTTTGCTCTGCCTTGAGTATAAAACGTCCGATTGCACCATCGCGCTGCGGACTATCTGTGTGAAACGTGCGAGCATCCACGAGAATAGGCCCAATAGTCGATGCTGTCAAATCTGCAACATTCAGAAAAATGCTGCCGCTCACATCTTGCGTAGCACCTACAACGGTAAAAGGCGAACCGCGTAGCACTTCGTCAATAGTAAAGGAAACTGCGGTATTTTGCGTAAAGGCGTATTGAACCAAATCTGCTTTTGGCGCTGGGGGTGTTTCTTTTTTTGCATTTGTTTCTTTGTTCGTCTGTGTGGTTTGCCCTACTGCCTTTTGCTTTTCTGTGCTTTGCTCATCAGCCTTCTGTTTTTCTGCATTTTGCTCTTGTGTATCTGGAACTGTATTCGACTCCTCAACATTTTCATTGGAGATCTCTGATGGATTTTGAACAGAGAGATCTGTTTCTAAAACTTTCGAAGTATCTAAAGGACGTGTGGCATACAAAAATATGCCAACACCCCCTCCGATAAGCACAAACGCTGCCACAATAGCAACGGTTATTTTTTTGGACATAGATTGCCTCTATATGAATAAGATTGAATGAGTATTAATTTTATAAATGATGTCGAGGTTCTTTTTATATCAACTCATCTTGCACCAAGTGCTGCATCACATCTTCACAAATGCCTTTTGATAATAATTGCACCCACATGTTCTTTTCTCATAATACTATTGCTCTATAACCAGCTTTGAAATAACCCCTCGAAGAAGTTTGATCGTTTTTTCAAGATCTTTAATCTTTGCCTCTTGTACTTCCTCGAGTCTTTTTTCGTTAATCGTGTAGCCCTTCAGAATATGATCGCGCAAAACACTTGTAGCCCAGATACGAAACTGCGTCGCTCTTTTAGAATGAGCGCGATATCCAATTGAGAGAATAGCATCGAGACTATAGAACTTCACTGGTTTATCAGAATTTCGAATGTGCATTTTTTGCACATTGCTTTTTTCGATGAGTTCGTGTGAATTAAAAATATTACGCAAATGTTTTGTTATAACACTACGGTCAATACCAAAAAGCTTGGCTATTTGTGCCTGACTAAGCCAAAGCGTCTCATTTTCAAGGGTAACATCAATTTGTATATCCTTATGTCGTCCTTGATAGATGATTATCTCCCCTTTTTTCTCTTCGTTTTGCATGACTATAAGTATATACTCAACTACCCATACAGTAAACTAAATACATACGATCCTCCAATAAACGAGATACCATTCATAACAAGCGACATGCCGAAAAGTCGATAGAAAGCACTACTTGGAAAAAGATGCCGCAACAAGAGATATTCAGCTAAAATTATTACAATTTCACTTATGTATACTTTCTCTGGCCAGCGATAGCCAGGCAGCAATCCATATACGATAAAGTGAAAAATCGGATGAGTAATCATATTGATACCAATACTTGCAAAAACCATGTCTCGATTGCCCCGCGTCATCAAAAAAACAACCATTGCCTCAAGGACAATGGTAATGAGAAGCGCTATCGCGTACGATATACTAAGCATGTTTCTTCCGAATAGTTCGAATAATACGAGCTCCGATTCCTACACATATACAGACTCCAAGCAGTGATGCGAAGAGAGTAACATCAACGCGCTGACTGCTGGGCGTATCTTCTGCGCTTTTTTTGCAAAATGTATAATGTTGCACACTTGCGCCGACACTTCCACCGGCAACAAAATACTCTGGATCATTAAAATAGGTGTCGCATGCATCCACTTTTTCATACCATGTCGTGCATTCAATTTTTTCTCCTTTGCATTCTTTTGCTGGCAGTATCGTGCTTCCTGTGTCTGCATGAACAAGTATCGGTAAAAGGGCAACAGTGAATGCGAATACACAATTCGATATTTTCATATATTTTCACCTTACTAAAAAATCCTTGGGAACTCAAGGATTTTTATTTTGTGAAATCCGCACATGTGCTACAATACTCTTGGTAAATAACTGAGCTTATCTATGAAAAAATCCTCTCTTTTCTTTCTTAGTATTGCCATCTGTCTCCATAGCGCCGTACCCGTATATGCAGCGACACAACAAAAAACAACTCCAGAACCAAAAGCTCCGGTGAAAAAAGTCGCGCCAAAGGCTGCTGCAAAAAAGAATATTGCTCCCGTAAAGAAAGTGGTAGCGCCTGCAAAAAAACGGGGTTCAAAACCTGCGGTTCAATCCAAAAAAGAGTATAAGAAACTCGCTGGCTCATATCGCTGCTGGAGCTACAATGTGAGCGGTGGCGGTGGCGGCAACTGTCGTTTGTTTGCTCCTATCATTTTGAAAAAAGACGGTACCTACTCGGTGTCGAGCGAAAAAGGCACATTTACGGTCAAAGGCGACGTAATCGCGCTTTCGAAATCGAAATTGCGCGGGCCAGGCAAGCTTGTCGGCGGTACGCAAATCAGATTCGAGTATGATTATAACGGATGGCACCATGTTATTACCTATCTGAAAGAATCAGGTAGTCCTACAAACGAAGGCTCGCCTTCAGGCAAGGTGTCGGAAGTGCCTGTACAAATTGTTCTTGAATATCCAGACAAGGATAGCTCGATCAACTCGATTGCAACCATTGAACTTGTTGTCGAAGGAGAGGACGCCAAAAAAGCATCCTACAAACCGACAGCAATCGCTGTGTGGGATGGCGACCGTCGAGTTGTTGGGTCCTTTCACAAAGCAACCAATACGCCGCGTACAGGAAAAAAATATGACGTCTACGCAAATTGGGGCGCAGAACTACAAAAAGTTGGTACCATTGATCTCGTAGCAGCAAAAACGCAAGTAAATGCAATTCTCAAAATACAGAAGTACGATGATGGTGGCTTGAGTGCGCCGGCACAGCAAACCGAAGTAACACAATCAAATGCTCCGGAGATTGTCGTAGAGATCGATCTTGTCTATCCCGAGCGTCATAGTTCCCTTGGATCACTCAATGTTGTCGTACTTGTGCCCGAAGGTGAAAATCCAGCAACGGCTCTCTATAAACCTATGGCGCTTGCAATCTGGGATGGTGACCGTACGATAAATGCCTCATTTCACAAAGCAACAAATCAGGTGAAGACCGGCGCAAAATATACCGTATACGCCGACTGGGGCGGGGAAATGATTAAGAGCGGCACACTTGACCTTATGACGGTTACCAATGGCCCATTGAAAAAAACATTCAATACAACTATTTCCGGATCATAAAAATACCGACTGTATGGAATATCGTTCATCACTTTCACTCCTATTTATAAGTGCCGCAGCGCTGCTTTCAACAAGCATTCTTGTTTCTGCCGAACAAAAAGGAGCGCAGGCAATCTTTGAACCTGGAACAGTCAAACCAGGAGGAAATTTTGCCGCGCGACTTACCGGTTTTGCGCCTTCAAGTCAGATCACAATCGCCTATGACGGCCAAACGGATGGAGCAGCTGCACATCTGATCGCATCATACCTACAAGATCCTAGTAAAATGACGGATGCGTTCGGCAGCGTCGTATATGAAGGACGAGCATCTGAGTATGATGTTGGTGATGCCGTATTCACCTTTACTGATGCTCAAGGAAATAGCGCACAGGCAACACTTACCGTTAAAGGTGTGTCACCACGGCGTATCTTGTATGCTCCACACATTGAAGTGAATGAACAAAATATTCTGATAGCGCTAACGGGAATCGGATGGTTTGGTGATAAAAGAAAATCAGTTATCGCTTATACGCCAGATAGTGAGCAGTACGTCCCTGAATTTGTCGACCTGTGCGGCGGAGAGCCATGTCAAGAGCGAGCAGACGGCCTTAAGCTCCTTGTGACGCTCCCACGCTCTACCCATGCTGGTGAGCATACGTTTATCGTCGATCAACAGAATGGTGAGAGTAAGACCACGCATATCACGATTCCTGAACTACCTGAAAATCAAGAATATAAACAATATAAAGCATCGATTTATCTGGTAGACCCGCCGATGGCGACCGTTAACATACCGTCTATTGCCGTCCGCGGATCCGACTGGGGGCCCTATGAGAAACGGCGCAATGTCCGCGCGTGGTTTGTCGATCAAGAAAACAAATCACTCCATGAGCTGAAAGTCGACCGCAACTACCGAGAATGCGCTGTAGGACTTTATCAGGGAATTGCTGGCGGATGCCATACAACTATGGAAAAAGACGATCTCTTCCTACGTCTCGAGATTCCTGATGGGGTCAAACACCAACTCACATCAAAAAACTATCTCCTCTACATCCGTACAGAAAATAGAATCGAGGCTGCCGCACAATTTCGTATTCTTGCAAAACCTTCTTTTGAGTCGCTTGAAAAGCCAGCAATCATTGCTGTTCCAGACCATGGGCCAACTGGTACGACCGTCGCGCTTTTCGGGGAAGGATTTGCCCGAGGCGAAGGCCTGAATCTCCGCTTCGACAGCGTTCGCTTACCTCTCGGCGTCTATTTTTCACCTGAGCGTGATGGCACGTTTGAGAATATTCTTTTCTCAATACCTCAGACTCTTCAGAAAAAAGAGGGCGCAAAAGAGATAGTAGTCGCCATTGATCCTGGCACGCACATCATCACGGTTTCCAACGACAATCCTCGCACGCCGTTAAAAGCACAAACGATCTTTATTGTAGAGAAAAATAGCGAACAGAAAAAAGACGATCCCGATCAGAAGAAAAAAGAGCAGGCAGAGAAAGAGCGACTCGAAAAGGAACAAGCGGCCTTAAAAAAAGAGCAGGAAAAAATAAAAAAGGAGGAAGAACGGCTCGAAAAGGAGCGCAAGGAGCTTGAAAAAAAATTGAAAAAGAAGCTCGAGGAGGAAAAAAACAAAAAAAATGAGACGGAGAAAAAACGAGTTGAAGATGAACGCAAGAACATTGAAGAACAACTGAAGAGGAAAAAAGAACTTGAGGAAAAAAAGGAGGATCGAATCGAGCAGATCATCGATCGCCGCGAGGAGATTGCCAAGCGATTCTGTGATGAAAGCTTACCGATCACGTTCCAACCAGGATGCATTCAAAAAAAATCTCCTCCTAAGAAAAACCTGTATGATGGTCAGTTATGTAGCGCCGACAAACCCATCACCTTTCAGCCTGGATGTATTGCTCAGCGTCCGCTCGAACAGGTAAAACCATTTCTTGGAAGGCCGTGTAGCTCTGATCTGCCTTTGATTTGGCAAGAAGGCTGTGTCCCTGAGATAAAAAATCCTGTGAATAGCGAGTTTGAAGGTAAGCCGTGCCGCGCTGATATGGCAATCACATTCCAACCAGGATGCGTCTCGAAGCCACGTACAAACATAATCGAACCTTCAGCACAAAACCAGGGGTCTTCTTCTGGAAAACCATGCAATCCCCTGATCCCAACATTTTCCCAACCCGGATGTAAGGAATAAAAAAGCACAGACGTCTGTCCAGAGAAATTCGAAACAACCTATTCGCCAAATCAACGGGAGATCGTCTACTGTGAATCGTGCTATCAGCAAGAGATTGCATAATATCTTGCAATTCAATTCTGTACGCTCTATGATTACGTGGTATGGTATCAATGTTTTTTTTGTATGCAAAAATCTAAAATATCAAAACTTTCAAAGGGTTTACAGAAACTCATTTCGTTTGAGAGCGGTGCTGGTATTACCGCAAGCGGCACTGTGTCGGACTATACCAAAAAGAGCTCGTCTCCAGTTTCTGCTTTTGCCAAGCGCACACTCAACCACTGCAATGGCGGAGCAACGTTGCAGGCAGCTCTTTGGCTGAAAGACCACCTCAAGCGTGGAGGCAAGCTTGTGGTAACTATTTCAGGCGCTCTCTCATCATTTCAGGTTGGTGTCATGCTTGCCGAACTCATACGAAAAGACAAAGTACATCTCGTTTCAGCAACAGCTGCAAATCACGAAGAATCGTACTACCGCTATGTCGCGCACTCACACTATGCGTATATTCCGCGCTATACCGAGCTTACTCCAGAACAAGAAGCTGAGTTGCGCAATGCTGGACTCAGACGCATTACCGACACCTTTTTGCCAGAAGATGAAAGCGTCCGTATTATGGAGCCGCATCTTTTGAAATGTTGGCAAGCATCACAAAAATCTGGAAAACGCTACTTCCCCCATGAATATTTCCGCCGACTTTTTGCCGATGCGCGTATCAAGCCCGATAAAGGCGCAAATCCCGATGACTGCTGGGCCTACGCTGCGTATCAAAAAAATATTCCAATTGTTATTCCCGGCTTTGAAGATTCAACCATGGGAAATATTTTTGCAAGCTATACATACGGCGGAAAGTATCGCCCAGATACAAACGTGGTGCTTGACCAAAACATCATGAAAACGGGCTTAGAGTACTTTACGTGGCTCTACGACTGGTATATGGAAACGGCAAAAAAATCGCCTATTGCATTCTTGCAGCTTGGCGGAGGTATTGCTGCAGATTTCCCCATTTGCGTCGTGCCGTCGATGAAGCATGACCTCGGCCTCCATAATAAAGTGCGTGACTGGGCTGGATTTATTGAAATCGGATCGTCGCCAATGTCATACGGGTCCTACTCAGGTGCCGGTGGCAAAGAAAAAATTACCTGGGATAAACTCTCAACAACAAGCTACTACCAAATTATCCAAAGCGATGCCACCGTTGTGTTCCCGTGGATCGCTGCAGTGCTTTTAGAACTCTAACTGCTAGTATTTTTCCTATGCATCAAGCGCAAGGAGAAGCACGATTAGTACTCTATGAAATCAGCTGAACGCTCTCTTTCGCCACTGCCATCGCGATTAGAATCGATTCCTGAACGAAAAACAAATGCCCCTACTATTCGTGAGGCGCTCGAATGGCTGGAATCCCAAGGCTCAGTACGCAATACTGCATCGCCAGAATTATTTCGTGAAGCCTTGCCTGTAGAGAGTGCCCGCATAAGTACCGATCAAGGAAAGGTATTTCGTAAACGTAATGAGATTGCAAAAGGTAAAAACACGGAACAAAAAGAATTCGCCATTCTTGCAGAATATATTATTGGGTATTATATAGCTCATCTTAAATGTCTTGGCGATGTCACCGTGCGGCGTGGAAGTGACTACGATGAAATGTTCAACGGCGCCGATCTTGTTATAGAATGGAATGATACAACTATGGCTCCTCTTGTGCTTGATATTACCTTGGCAGATGAAGGGTCGTCCGTGGCACAAGAAAAACAACGCCGACAAGAAGAGAAGATCGATCGTCGCGGATCGACACTGCTATCTTATTTTCAAGACAACAACAACGACTATTTTTTAGATGTGAAAGCGGCGCATGCTGTAGTTTTTGTGAGTAAAAAAACGATACAGGCATTTGCTGAACGCTATGTTACACTCATGAAAAGCAAGGAACGCCTTATGGCAATGATCTCGCGATACGAATCTCATGAAAACGAAGATGACCAACTCTTACTGAAGAATACGAGGGCGGTTCTCGAAAAAAATGCCGCCAATCTACAAGCTTTTCTCGATGCTTCACCAATTCAAGAAGAGCTGCCTAACATCTTACTTCGTCAACTGAATGCGCATGTCATGCGCGCACAAAAAACGCTTGAACGTGAACAAGCGGAAAAACGAACGTCGGTTGAACGTGAATATCCTCAACTTATTGAAGTGCGTGACAAACTCGCAGCCCTCGTGAAAGCTACGACGCACCGTGATCTACCGAAAGCCGCATAGGCTACGACTTCTTGCGTTCTTTTGCAACCTCGATTTGCAGTGATTGCACCGACATTATCTCTTCTTCAAGCGTACGTAAAAAGTGTTCATTATCTTTCCTTAAACGCTCTGCCAAGAGTTCATACGGATTGATCTTTTCTAATCCATGTTTCATCTGGGTAGTATAGCACATGACAATGAACTCTTAGTATACAACGGATCAGTAGGATGCCGATTACATCCGCTCGATAAAAGCCTGCATGAATTTCTTTGAATGTAATGCAGCCCTGAGTGCCGCACCACCTGCATCAAGGCGCGCATGGGCTTGTTCAAAATTGTTGCAGGTGAGTATGCCAAATCCGACAGGTATGGAAAAATCTAAGCTAACGCGCAAAATACCTTCGCTTGCGATCTTGCAGACATAGTCAAAATGAGGTGTTTCTCCACGCATCACACATCCCAATGCAAGAAGTACGTCATACTTTTCTGTCTCTGCCAAAAACTGCAGGGCAAGCGGAATTTCAATACTTCCCGCCACTGTAACCACATCAATATGCTCTGAAGGGATAGTGTAAACAGATGCCATCTGTTGTGCATTTACAAGGAGCTTTTCACAAACGTCCCAGTTGAACTGTGCAACAACAATGCCTACGTGAAAACTCCTTGCGTCAAATATTTCAAACTCGCCTTTTTTTGCTTCCTGCATACCCAGTATATCAACATCGACCATCCTTCGGATGATTTCGTTGTTTGATAAATTTATGATTGAGTGTGATTACCATAATTTTCAGCTTATGCCCAGTTTGGCAAAGCCAAACAGTCGATGATGTATTACTGGGCATACAATTGGGTATAACGAACAAGATATTTGCCCATCATATCAAATTCAAGATTGAGTGAGTCGCTCATATTTTTTTCTTGAAGGGTCGTGTGTTCAAGGGTATAGCGAACCAAACTGACCGTAAACCAGTCGTGGCCGCAGTCAACAATGGTCAAACTAATACCATCAACGGCAATTGATCCTTTCTGAACAACAAGTGACGCAAAACGCTTTGGAAAGGAACAGGTCAGGAGAACATTCCCTTTCTGCATATCAATTGCCTGTATTCTACCGACAGCGTCAACATGACCAGAAACGACATGGCCATCCAAACGGTCGGACACCATGAGTGATCGCTCAAGATTCACGCGTGACGGCATGTGTCTTCCAAACGTTGTTTTTGCAAGCGTTTCATCCATAAGATGACATGAAAATGTCGACGCTGTTTTGTCGGCAACCGTAAGACACACTCCGTCAACAGCGATGGAATCCCCTTTTTTCAATTTCCACCCTTTTGGAGTTTTAATGGTAATACAAAAATCTTTTTTGTTTCTTTGGTGTGTAACTGGCGCAACGGCCGTAATAATTCCGCTAAACATAGT
>JACQRZ010000010.1 GCA_016206235.1 Candidatus Uhrbacteria bacterium | reverse complement strand
TATGGATTTATTTACAATAGCGCTTATTGTTGTTGGACTCTCACTTTTTGAGATTGTCAGTAGCATCGACAACGCCATCATCAATGCTGAAGTGCTTTCGACCATGAGCCAGAGAGCGCGGCGTTGGTTTCTGATTTGGGGCATGCTTTTGGCGGTGTTTCTCATACGCGGACTTTTGCCATGGCTCATTATTTGGATAACCAGTCCTGCGCTAGGGCCGATCGGTGCGCTTACAGCAACATTCAGTAATGACCCCAAGGTTCACGAGACAATTGAATCATCTGCGCCATTCTTGCTTATAGGTGGCGGCATCTTCCTTGTTTTTCTTTTCTTCCACTGGCTGTTCTTGGAAAAGAAGAACTTTTGTATTCCTGGTGAGCGGTGGTGTCATGCTCGCGGCGTATGGTTTTTTGCGGTTGTGTCTATCATTCTGGCCACTATCGTTTGGTTTGCCCTCCAAGAACATCCCATGATGGCATTTGCTGCTGTGATAGGCTCGACCGCCTTTTTTATCACCCACGGTTTTAAAGAAAATGCAGAAAAGGCCGAACGAGAGTTAAAGCAGCAACATCTTTCAGATGCGAGCAAGCTCTTTTATCTTGAAATTATTGATGCGACGTTTTCGATCGACGGCGTGCTAGGCGCATTTGCATTTACCCTTTCGGTTCCGCTCATTCTCTTTGGCAATGGCGTTGGTGCCATCGTTGTCCGCGAGCTGACGATACGAGGCATCGATCGCATTCGTAAGTATGCCTATCTGAAAAATGGCGCAATGTACTCGGTCTTCGTACTGGGCTCTATTATGCTTCTTGATAGCTTCCATATTACCATTCCAAAATGGTTACCGCCCATTGCAACCATTGCAATCGTCAGTTACTTTTTCTACCGCTCAAAACACCTCATTGATCGACAGGGCGCAAGCGCTGCGTAGCACCTCTTCGCATGATTTGCTATACTTTCCAACAACAAACATAATTTTTCCCCGTGACTTCAACAAGACATCATGGTTTGAATCCTCCACCTCTAACTCGCATAGCGGTTGTAGGCGCTGGTTTTGGCGGTGTCTATGCTTTTAAAAAATTGCACTCGCTTTTCCATGGCAAACGACACGTCGAGCTCGTTTTAATAAATAAGGAAAAGACCTTTCTTTTTACTCCTCTTTTACATGAAGTGGCGACAGGCGGCATGTCGGGAGAAAATGTTGTTGAGCCTCTCAGAAAGCTTTTTCGGTGTTGCTCAAAAAGTATTGTTATTGCCCAAGTAAAAAGTATTTCATGCAAGAAACAAACTATCGAAACAACGGCCGGAGACATACCATTTGATTACTGCATTCTTGCGCCAGGTTCGCAGACAAATTTTTTTAATACTCCTGGCGCAGAAAAACAGTGCTTTACTTTAAAAACGCAGAGCGACGCCCTGCAGATCAAAAAACATTTTATTGAACTGTGCGAGCGTGCTGTCCATGAAAAAGATGAGAAGGAGCTCGAGGCAATGATGCGCACTGTGATTATTGGCGGGGGCGCAACTGGTGTCGAGCTGGCAGCTGAGACGGCCGAGTATGTGTACGACACGTTTCCCAAGTATTACCGCCACACGTCATTTTTAAAAAAGGCTTCCATCGTGCTCGTGCATCGTGGTAAAGAACTTATCCCACAATTTTGTCCTCAACTGCGCAAAAGGGCACTGAGTATTTTACGGAAAAAAGGCGTTGATGTGCGACTGGAAACAGCAGTAAAAGCAGTACGGGAAGGGCATGTTGAACTCTCAAGCGGAGAAAAACTCTACAACCGCACTGCAATCTGGGTTGCAGGTGTAGCTCCAGTTCATCTCGAGTGCGAAAATGATCTGCCCTATACCAGCACGTCTCATTTGCCAGTGAATGAATGTTTGCAGGTCACAGAAAGTCAGAATATCTATGTGATTGGCGATGCGGCATTGTGCACTGACGAAAAAGGATGTCCAATTCCTGGACTTGCTCAATCAGCAGTGCAACAAGGAGGGGCAGCGGCGCTTAATATTTACAATGCCATACAGGGCAAACCGCTCAAAAAGTTCATCTACAAAAGCAGAGGAAGTTTACTCTCCTTAGGACAAGGAATGGCGATTGCAGAAATTGGCAAACTCCATTTTTCTGGCAGCGTAGCCTGGTTTGTGTGGCGTACTGTGTATTTTTTTAAGCTACTTTCGTGGGATCACCAAGTAAAGGTAGGTATTGATTGGTTTTTGGATATTTTTAGGCCGCGGGATATAACAGATATTTAAGGAACTAGTAACTAGTAACGGGTAATGTGTAATGAGTACTAAAATATGAAATTTGATTATAAACATTCTGGTGTTGAAAAAAGCGAGATAGAAAAAACGGCAAAGAAGTTGCAGCCGTACATTACAAAGCTGCAAGGCGTTGTGAAACGAGGGGGGTATGCGTCGCCCGAGAGTTCGATCAATTGCGTGTCAGATGATGAAACAGTGGAAAATGTAATAAGGCTTGCAAAGAAAAAAAAGTTTTCAAAAGTAACACACATTGTTGTTGTAGGTATTGGCGGATCAAATCTTGGGACAAAAGCAATCTACGACGCGCTCTACGGTCAGTTCGATGTTTTGGAGCCTCAGCGTCTTCCAAAGATGATCTTTTTGGATACCTGCAGCATGTCGTTGTTGGGGCATTTTGAGTACTTTGTAAAAAAGCACATTACTCGCCCTGAGGAATGTTTGTTTGTCCTCATTACAAAATCAGGAACAACAACGGAAAGCATTGTGAATGCTGATATCGGCTTTGCCGCATTGACAAAAAAATTTGGTATAAAGATTGCTGAGCGGATGGTTGTAGTAACAGATACGGATTCAGCGTTGTGGAAATATGCATTCAAAGAAGAAATCGATATCCTCGCAATCCCACGCATGGTTGGGGGACGATATTCTGTTTTTAGTAGTGTCGGATTGTTGCCATTAGCAGCCCTCGGCGTTCCCATTGAGTCCATGCTATCAGCTGCTACTCACATGAGAGATGTATGTCTGCAACCCACATCTTTAAAAAATCCAGCACTTCTTTCTGCAAGCATTCTCTATGCTCACGTAAAAAAAGGAAGGTCGATACATGACACATTTCTCTTTGCTCCCGAGCTTGAATCTCTTGGAAAATGGTATCGACAGCTTTTGGCAGAAAGTTTAGGCAAAGAAAAAAATAGGGAGGGAAAGACCGTGCAGGCAGGGCTCACTCCAACAGTATCCATTGGAACAACGGATCTTCACTCCATGGCACAACTGTATCTTGGCGGGTCCGATGAGAGAATCACAACGTTTGTCTCTCGCGAAAAAGATATATCAGAAGAACTTGCACCGCAAAGTTCGCTGGCGGCATTAGTGCCTGGCATACGAGGCACCCATGTAGGAACAATTAACGAGGCGATCTTGAAAGGGACACAGAAAGCGTATCAAAAAAAGAAGCGTCCCTATATGGATGTGGTACTAAAGAATATTTCTCCAGAAAGTATCGCGGAGTGGATGCAGTGGAAGATGATGGAAGTGATGTTTCTCGGGTACTTGATAGATGTAAATGCTTTTGACCAGCCCGAAGTTGAGATATACAAGCAGGAGACGAGAAAGGTTTTGAATGCTAAAAGGTCATAGATTGTGCCGTCAGTCGTTTATCAGGGAAAAGATTTAGAGGCAATGAGTTTTGCCCCGAACTATCATGAATGGATTTGTAGTTTTTTTAAACCGCATCTTGGAGAAAAAGTTATTGAGGTCGGAGCAGGGATAGGCAACTTTTCGAAACTCTTGCTCATGGAGGAAATAAAAGAGCTTTGCGCCTTAGAGCCGTCAGCTCTTTTTGTTGATCTAAGAAAAAGTTTCGCGCATGACGCAAGAGTTTCTTGTCATCATCACTCGCTCGGTGAAATAGCAGAAAAATATCAAAGGCATTTTAGTGCGGCAGTGTATGTCAATGTGCTTGAACATATTGAAGATGATAGTGCTGAGTTAAGAACCGCACGTTCGGCATTGTGTGATAATGGGCGCCTCTGTATTTTTGTGCCCGCGCTTCCAATGTTATATAGCGACTACGACCGCTCGGTAGGCCACTATCGCCGTTATACAAAAAAAGAGCTCGTGGACAAAGTCGTGACAGCCGGATTTACCGTTTTTTCGGCGACATATTTTGATTTTTTAGGGATAGCACCTTGGTTTTTGCTGTATCGTGTGCTAAGAAAAAAGGAGATGAAAGAAAAAAACGTGAAATTATTTGATTCTATCGTCCCGATTTTAAAGAAGATGGAAAAGCTTATTCAACCCCCGATAGGTAAAAATATTATACTTATTGCCGAGAAAGCATAAATCTAATGAATACAACAGTTTCAGTTGTGATCCCGTGCCATAACGAAGCCGAGTCAATTCAGAATGTTATTAAGGCAGTACCAAAAGAAGTTTTCGAAATAGTTGTAGTTGACAATAATTCTACGGATGCAACGGCGGAGCGCGCTCGCGAATGTGGCGTGCGCGTTGTTACCGAGCACCGCATCGGTTACGGAAGAGCACTTAAAACAGGCTTCGATGCCGCGCAAGGAACCGTTATCGCTACTCTAGATGGTGACGGACAGTATCCTTCCGATGCAATTATGAGATTGGTTGGAATGCTCGAAGACGAGCAACTCGACTTTCTTTCTGCTTCACGATTTCCTCTTTCCAACAAACGATCAATGCCAAAGATTCGTCAGGTTGGTAACTTGTTTTTGACCTTTCTGACGAACGTTTTGTTTAACCTTTCTATTCTTGATTCGCAGTCAGGAATGTGGGCGTTCCGTCGGAGCGTACTGGATAGTATACATCTTGAGAGTGATGGAATGTCGCTTTCTGAAGAGATTAAAATACGAAGCTTTTTACATCCATCCGTCCGCTGCGGTGAGTCATATATTTCTTATGAGGCTCGCTCTGGCAAATCGAAACTATCGGTTATGCGAGATGGATATAAGAACGCAATGTATTTATTTTCATTGCGTCAAACACTTCCAATCAATCACAAAAAATGTGGCACATCATAAATTTTTTAGATTAATCGGCGTTTTCATTCTCTTTTTTGGCATTTTTCTCGCGTTTCACTTTTCCATACCTGAGTTGTGGACCAAAGATGATCCTTACTACCATGCGCGTCACTCTGCGCTCATTGCTGAAACGGGAAATCTCACACTTGTCGACCCATGGATCCGTTTTCACATACTATCGTATGCTCCAACTGACCTGTGGTGGGGATTTCATTTGTTGCAAGCTCTTGGAATAAAGCTCTTCGGTGTTATTGCGGGAGTAAAAGTTGTCGCCGCGTTTCTCTCATCAATTGTTTTTACCGTCTTTTACGCAATCCTTGTTTCTGCCGGCGTGCAAAAAGCATTTGTATGGACGACCCTTTATTTTGCATCTTCATCAATGTTTTTGTTACGCCTCATGTTGGAACGCCCGCATGTGCTCGGGATAATATTTGTGCCGCTTTGCTGGTGGCTTGCAGTGCAAAGACGATCAATACTTTTGTATCTCCTGTCCGTTGTGTATGCTCTTTCTTATGAAATATCTCCATATCTTTTGGGTATCTTTGCATTTCTTGCGCTCTGCGAATATATAATTCGGAGGGACACGCTTCATATACGATCGCTTGCTATAAGTGGGCTAGGTATTATTACGGGTTTTTTGCTACATCCGAACAGTTTTCATTATTTTTACGGCTCTTTTGTATCTTATTTTCAAATTCTCTGGCTTCGTTTTAGCGGTGTGCGCTTAATGGTGGGAGATGAGGTACAACAAGCCGACATCAGCTATCTTTTTCTTTATAATACAGCGACCATTGTGGGTTTTGCGTTAGCACTCGGAGCATTTTTTGCAGTAAAAAGTCTTCGCAATGCTGAACGCAGCGTGATTATTTTTCAACTCCTTACAATGAGCGTTGTTTGGTTTTTCGTGTATTTAGCAGTTCCGCGCGCCGTTGAGTATTGGATACCCTTTACGTGGCTCTTTATCGTGCTTACGCTCGACACTCTGTCAAAGATGCCTGAATGGAAACTCATTCACGGTAAGCTCCAAAAGCTTCAGGGGAGTTTTTTGCAGTACACAGTCAGCATCTGTATTTTTGGTGTCTTCGCTTGGAATCTCGCGCAAATTATTTTTGAGATTCCTAATCGATCTTCTGAGCTTTATTTTCATGGAGTGAAAGAGGTGGCCAAGTGGCTTAAAAAAGAAACACCGAAAGGCTCAACCGTTTTTTTTGATAGCTGGGGATACTGGCCTATGCTGTTTTATTACAACCAACACAATACCTATATTATGGGAATGGACCCGACATTTTTGTATGTATATGATCCGCGTATGTACTGGTTATGGCACCACGTTGTTTTCAGTGGAGAAGCGTGCGATACTGCTCAGTTGTGTACGGACAAATCACACGAAAGGGTGCAATCTATCGCGCCGACAATAAGGAACGTATTCAATGCTTCCTATGTGCTTGTACGAAAAACTGATAGCGAAGAGAAAGAGTCTTTTTTTAACAAACACCTTCAATCACAAAAGAAATCATTTATTAAGGTGTTCGAAACAGATCGCTACATGGTGTATGCGGTGAAGCAGACTGTCATTCCCGCGCAGGCGGGAATCCAGAGGTAAGAACTATCTAACTGGATCCCGGATCAAGTCCGGGATGACACTTGTAGAAAGATGATTTTGGAGAGATTGCCAGATATGCGACAAAACATCGTCGGGATGTTGAGTTGCATCCACTGGTATAATCTTTCCTTTTAACGAAGGATCAAGGGTTGAGAGAGCTGCGTGGTAGTTTTGCCGCACCTTGTCGATTTTCGCGGCCCTTTCCCAATAGTGTTGCTGTATGTTTCCAGTTTGCATTCGTTTTATCGCCGAAGCTCCGGGCAAATCAAAGTGAAAAGTCAGTGAGGGAAGCAAAAAATTATTTCCTAAGATTTCATAGTGAAGGTCGATAAGGGATTCGAGCGGACACGAAAGCATGCCGTAGGCAAAGGTGCAGAGCATATACTGCTCGCAGAGGACAATATCACACTCAGAAAGTTTTGGCACAAGAACGGTTTGAATATGTTCGGCACGATCCTGAACATATTTTTTTTGAAGCTCGTAGGGCGATACCATTGGTTTTCTGCCATAGAGAATATCGTAGATCTCAGTACCTATGGGTCCCGATGAAGGTTCTTTGGTCTGGAACATTGAAACACCTTTGTTCTTTGCATGTTCCACAAGACGCGTGGCGGCCGTTGTTTTGCCCGTGCCGCCTGCACCTTCAAAAACAATAAAAATTCCTTTCATAAATATGTCATTCCGAATGTAATGAGGAATCCCGACTGGATTGCCACGCTCATTATCATTCGCTCGCAATGACAATACTATATCGCACGCCTCTGACTATTTCAACTATCCTATAAAATAGTGTATACTTTAACTATTCATTGGATATATTCCCATGCGAATACGACTTTTTTTCCATACCGCACTTCTTTTTCTTCTTGCGCAGTCGCTTGGATTAGTTGTAACTGATCAGCTTCTTGCGATGGCCTTTCCTACTGCAGAATCAGCGCCGCTCACCATGGTGCAGTTTCTGATTCTGTTTTTTTCGGTGACAGTCTTCATGCTCATTATGTTTCAGCTCTATCGCGGCAAAGTTCTCTACCGCATACTGTTTGGAGCAGTTCTTTTTATCGGCCTCTTAAAAATATTCGAACTTGTGTTCCCGACGTCGCTTAGTTTGATTGTAGCGCTTTTTTTTATTGCTGGGCTTATGCTCCTGCCGCAATTGTGGGTGCACGATTTGATTATCCTTTTGGCTGCGGCGGGTATTGGCCCGGTATTCGGTTTGCAATTTCAGTGGCAAATGGCACTGATGATGCTTGCAATACTTTCGGTGTATGATTTTGTTGCCGTGTTCATCACGCGTCACATGATTTTGCTTGCGCATGAGATGATTCGCCACCAGGCAAGTTTTGCATTTATTATCCCCGAGAAGTTTCGTAATTTTAAAGCATATCTCTCAGACGTGAAACCTGGCGGGGGATTTTTGATTCTTGGAGGAGGGGATATTATCTTGCCCATGCTTTTAACAGCGAGTCTGTACTCAGTTGATCCCCGATCTACCTACTACTGTATCGGAGGAATGATTGCAGGGCTTTTTTGTAATCATATGATTTTGATGAAGTCGCGCCATCCGCTTCCTGCCCTACCGTTTATTACGCTAGGAGCTGCAGCAGGAATCGCGTTAGCATTCCTTTAATATCCAATTC
>JACQRZ010000007.1 GCA_016206235.1 Candidatus Uhrbacteria bacterium | reverse complement strand
GTTCTAGGTTCTAGGTTCTAGGTTCTAGGTTCTAGGTTCTAGGTTCTAGGTTCTAGGTTCTAGGTTATAGGTTCTAGGTTCTAGGTTCTAGGTTAGATACTCTAAAAGCTATAAGCTAAAAGCTGGCAGCTAGAAGCTTGTTATATTCCATGCCTCACAATACTCATCCCCGCAAAGAAAATACTGGCAATGAGAATATATGATGCAATGGTGAGAAGAGGCAACGAAAGCCATGCGGAGAGCAACAAACAAACGATGCCAACAACATGAAGGATCATTTTAATCTTGCCCCAAACATTTGCTTGAACGGTTCGCCCTTGATTTTTCCAAATGAGAGCCAAAATCAAAATAAAAAGCTCGATTGCAATAATCGAAAAAACAAGCGGCCGCGAAAGATGAGCAAATATCAGAGTGAGTAGCGATGGGATAATGAGGAGTTTATCGGCCAATGGGTCAAAAAGCATACCCCACTGCGTAATCTTGTCGCGTGTACGAGCGAGTGCCCCATCAATGGCATCGGTGAGCGCTACAATAATAAAAATCGGCACTCCCCATTCGTAATTTTTTGTTATCAGCAAGGAAATGGTAAGCGGTGTTGCGATCATGCGAAAAAGAGTGATATGATTCGGAGTGATTGTTTTTGGTATACACCATAAAAACAATACCTCGATCAACCGGTCGGTACTATACACCTTCTCTGCCTTTATATACTGACGATCGTTAAATGCGGGCAACTTCATCATACGTATGATACGGATGGACAAAGAAAAACTGATTGTGCTTCTCGCATGTGCATCACTGTATGGACTTCTTGTTGTTGGATTCTTTTTAGGTTTGAATGAATCGATGCTGTATCGCTTTCTTGCGCTTGCATACGTCTTTCTCGCGACGCATCTCAGTGTTGTTCGAATCTTTGGCTTTGACCGAACAGCGAGTGTATTTCTCACGCCGCTTTTTTCAGCACTGCCTATCATGATTGTCGGCAGTGGATTGTATCTTTTTTCCGGACTATACCAATGGACGGTCTGCGTGCTTTTAGCACTGCCGCTTATAATCGTTCTGAGCACGCCAAACAGTGGCAGACAGTTTCATTTTTCGTTTCCTCGAATGAGGCCTGTGTGCGTGATTCTTTTTGGCATTTTTCTCCTACTTGAAGCTGCGAGTCTGTATCTGCTTTTACATAACATGACAGTTGACTCTGTGCTCGGCCCATGGAACGTTGTTCCTCCGTCATTTTTTGCTCTCTTTTTTTCTGCATCACTGCTCCTTTTTCCGCTTCTTTTTCGCCTTGGAGCTGGATTGTCTTTTTTCGCGCTCTCAATGCATTTTTTTACTGCCTTTAGTGTTGCGACCATTATTTTTCCTCTTGGATTTGGGTTTGACCCTCACCTTCATCGCGCAACAGAAAAACTTATTGTTGAACAAGGAGTCGTGACACCGAAAACATTTTACTATGTGGGGCAGTATGTGCTTGTTGGCTTTTGGAGCAAACTTATCACCATCGATGTACGTATCGTCGATAAGCTCCTTTCTCCTGTTCTGGCAGCAACTGCAGTGCCAGTATTAGCTGCACATGCTCTGCGAACATATTTCTCCCTTCCCTTCCAGTGGGGTTTAGTAGGCGCGCTCCTTGTGCTGCTCTTTCCATTTTCGTATGGAATTTCAACAACACCGTGGGCGCTTGCCTTCCTTTTTGGAATATGCATTTCTTTTGGAATTTTACGCTATTTACAACAAAAAAGCAAGACCGGAATGGTGCTTTGCATCCTACTCTCTGTGGCAGCCTTGACCGTGCATCCACTTGCGGGATTGCCACTTCTCGGCGCAAGTATAGTCGCGTACTGCCGTCCATCAGTCTGGCGCTGGATCATCACTTCTTTTTTTGCTGTAAGCATACCGCTGGCGCTGCTTGCAAATGCCGCCCTATCATCACAATTTTCTGTTGTTCCGCGTTTACATATGGGTCTGTTTGCCTCTCTTGTAAATACTTTTTCTCTCGAATTCGGCACTCGCTTTCACGCCATTCTTGATCCCGTATACTTGTTTCACAACAATTACCTCATACTCTTTCTCGCCTTTAGCTTTCTCGGTCTTTACTGTGCAAAAAAGAAGTTGAATGGGTCAATTCTCTTCATTGTATCAGTGATGAGTATCATACTTATCAATGCGCTCCTTATCGCGCTCTTCCTCTTCTTCCCTGAGCTTATCTCTTATGAACAGCGCGAGTATTCCATGCGCCTTGTTCAATTGAGCCTCGTTTTTCTTCTGCCATTCTTTCTTTTCGCGCTTATCACCATAGTACAAAAAATCATCTCATCTCGTCGCGCAACCCTTGCATGCGCCTCAATCCTTATGAGCGCTGGCCTACTCACTGCAAACCTCTATAGCACCTATCCTCGCAATGATGCCTTTGCAAGTTTTCATGGATACTCGATATCACATGACGATATTCAGGCTGTTCGCTTCATCAGCCAAGATGCTGGTGAAATTCCCTACATTGTTCTGGCAAACCAAGTAGTCGCTGCGGCTGCTGTAAAAGAATTCGGTTTTAAAACATATTACACTGTGTCTCATAGAGACGTGCTAACTGAGCTTTTCTATTACCCTATTCCAACAAGCTCATCGCTCCATACTGCATATCGTGAAATGCTTGAAAATCCTGACAGAGCCATTGCTCAAGGCGCTGCCGAACTGTTTAGCGTACAACGAGTTTATTTTGTCGTAAACGCCTACGAGGACCGTTTTCAAAATATCATCGATGCGGCGACAAAAACAGCAAACAGCGTGGTTTCATTTCGTGAAAAAGACTATGTTTTTCGATATGATATGGATTAGTGGACACAGGAGTGAAACGGTGCTAAAATCCATTCATTCTTTTTTGCTTATTGGAGGATTGCAATGAGCAATGACAATATTGTTCCTTTACAGCGACGAAAAACGTCACCACTCCAGAAACAAACAACGACACGACAATTAAGAAAATCTGCGCAAGAAATCTATCGCGCACTCATGGAATTGTCGGCAGAAGTGCTTGAGGGCAACGAGTCCTACGCGCATCTCGATCATCAAGATGCGCAGATTCATTTTCAATTTGGAGAACCGTGTAAAGCAGAAACTCATGCATCTGAACTTCACACTCTTCTCAATAAGATAAAGAATCCGCGAGGCGACACACGACGAGAAAAAGATTTAAATCGCGCCATGTATGTCGGTATGTTTATTAAACATCTCCGGCTTGTTGCGCACATTGCCATAACAACTCCATGTGCGACACGTCTGGTTGGCGAACTTATTGAACTAAAAGCAGAAATCGAACGGCCGAGAAGAACACAAACCAATCATTGGTTTTGGCATTATGACCACAGTTTTTCTCATCGTATCGATGAAGCCATAACAACCCTCATACGGAAAATTGAAGGAGAAATTATTCTTTATTTC
>JACQRZ010000008.1 GCA_016206235.1 Candidatus Uhrbacteria bacterium | reverse complement strand
GACGAGTACACCCAGGGCAAAGGAGTGGCATTTGGGAAATGCCACGACTGCGGAATTCCCAGCAGCCCGAGAAAAAAGAACCACCATGTAGGTGGTTCCTTTTTTTCTTTGACTTCAGAAGGGAATCGAACGGGTGTGAGCGAACGGCGACCGAGGACGAAGTCCGCAGAGCGCCAAGGAGCGAGCGAGTCCCGCCGGTGGCGGGACGAGTACACCCAGGGCAAAGGAGTGGCATTTGGGAAATGCCACGACTGCGGAATTCCCAGCAGCCCGAGAAAAAAGAACCACCATGTAGGTGGTTCCTTTTTTTCTTTGACTTCAGAAGGGAATCGAACGGGCATTTAATTATCTAGCGAGCGATAAAGTAATTCACTGTTGGGTTGCCTGTTTGATAGATTTGTACACCAGGAGGATATGGCGGTGTTGTGGTCATATATTGGCCTGCAGGCGTTGAAGGATTTATTGTTGAATAATATGTTATGTAGTACCTATAACCTGATGAGGTTGGAACGGAGTGGACATAGTAAACATACGCTGGCCATGGTTGTTGGATCGCGGCTTGTGGTAATAACGGTGGATAGTAGTATGTAAAGGTCGGCTATGTCGCTTGTTGTGGCAATGGCGGTTGCGGCGGTACATTGCAATATGCCGAATAACCGGGATATGTTTCGACAAGGAGGTTTGCAGATGCCGGTGTAGCAGTAAGCGCCACGCCCGCACTGAGGAGAATAGGAAGAATTTTCATATGCGTTTTTGTTTATGATGAGGTTGTGACGACACATGTTACATGACGAACGAATCTAGATTGACTTTCTTTATAAATTTACATATTATTGCTTCTGTCGCGATGTTAGGCGGGATTCGTATAATGGTTATTATGTCGCCCTTCCAAGGCGAAGATGCCAGTTCGATTCTGGTATCCCGCTCCAGTGAAAAGACCTTGTCCTCGGATGAGGTCTTTTCAGTGCTCGAAATGTGTGCCAAGATAATCGCACTATGAAAGCGATAGAAACAATAATTCCAGGAGTTATCATTTTTGAGCCAACGGTATTTGAAGATGAGCGAGGTTATTTTTTTGAGAGCTACAACGCCCAAGAGTTTGAAAGATTGACTGGCAAGAACGTTGTCTATGTCCAAGATAACCAATCGTGCTCAAAGTACGGCGTGATCCGCGGACTTCATTTTCAAAAACCTCCTTTTGTCCAAGCAAAACTCGTTCGAGTCTTGCGAGGAGCCATTCTCGATGTGGCTGTAGACATGAGAACGGGATCACCAACCTTTGGAGCGCACGTTGCTGTTAAGCTTTCCTCAGAAAATAAACGACAACTTTTTTTACCGCGAGGATTTGCACATGGCTTCAGCACACTTTCTTTTGATGGAGCCGAGGTGCTCTATAAATGTGATAATGGTTACAGCAAAGACCACGAGTCAGGTGTGCGATATGACGATTTGCAACTTGCTATTGATTGGCAGATACCTAAAGAGGCACAAACATTTTCTACTAAAGACATGCAATACGGATCGCTTGAAAGCGTAAAAGATGTTTTTTTCTATGAAGCCTAATGTTTTTATCGTTGGCTATAAGGGGCAGCTTGGCACAGAGCTTCGTGCACGGCTCGAAAAAAATGACGACTATACAACACTCTTTGTAGACAGAGATGAGCTTGATATTACCAATGAGAAGGCAGTTCAAGATTTTTTCGCGAGGAATCCAGTAAACTACTGCATCAACTGCGCGGCATATACTGATGTAGAGGGAGCTGAGAAAAACGAGGAAGCTGCTCGAGTGCTTAATGCAGCAGCTGTTGGCATTCTTGCACGTGCATGTAGGCAGGCGGATGCCATCCTTTTTCATGTCTCAACAGATTTTGTGTTTGATGGGCGCACGGATACACCTTATACCGAGCAAGATACTCCAAATCCGTTGAGTGTGTACGGACAAACAAAACTCGAAGGTGAGCACAAGGCTTTTCAGCACAACCCCAAAACAGTTGTGATACGAACAGCATGGCTCTACTCTCCCTATGGCAAGAATTTTGTAAAAACGATGCTTCGGCTTGGGAGCGAGCGTCAAAGCATTGATGTAGTGTGCGATCAAGTGGGCTCGCCAACGTATGCAGGCGACCTTGCGGATGCACTTGTTTCTATGATTAAAAGCTGTGGCAAAAAATCCCTTGAAGAACTCGAGTTTGTGTATGGCACATATCACGTTACCAACAGCGGAAGCACGAGTTGGTATGAATTTTCTAAAACAATCATGGAATATGCTGGTCTGCGATGCTGCGTTCAACCAATCGAAGCAAAGCACTTTCCTTCTGTGGTGAAGCGTCCTTCTTTTTCTGTTCTGAATACCTCAAAAATCCAGCGCGTATTTGGAATTATACCGCCTGATTGGCGCGCAAGTTTACGACAATGCATACAAAAGATGATATAGGTTGAATTGTTGACCCCGCACTAACTCTTGGAAAAAGAAATCTTGTACACGCCTGGACATTACTCGACAGAAAGAACGCACAAATTATTATTGTACGTTCTCTGAAAAAGTTAGTGACGGGGTTGACCTTTTTTCCATTTTTTGCTAGAGTATACAAGCCCTGAAGTAAGGGCTTTTTTAATTAACAATAAACAATTTTCACACCACTGTTCTCATGTGCCCCATGCTTGATTGGCAGTAATGAAAGCAATGCAGGTTGTGAACCAGATTCAAAACAAAAAAAGAATTTATACGAGCCTTATTGGCGCTATTTTTTTCTTGGAGCTAAGCTTTCCTCACGCATCGCTTGCCTCGTCAATGACTCTACAAGAATCTCGAAGAGGCTCTTCATTTGTTATAGTTGTAGAGCATCCTCGCTTAGTGGAGCTTCCAAGGGAAAAACGTATACCAGCCCCATTTAAGAAAATGCCACCGCAAAGTGTGCAGCTTGCGGTAAAAAATATGCGTAAGGAAGTGAGACATGTGGCTCGCGTGCGGCGTCCAATCCCCTTTTCTGCTTCTCATGTTGTCGTAACTGCATATTCAAGCACTCCCAACCAAACAGATAGCAGCCCGTGTATTACGGCTAATGGGTTTAATGTGTGCAAAAATAATAAAGAAAACGTCATAGCTGCAAATTTTCTTCCTTTTGGAGCGCGCGTGCGTTTTCCAGAGATGTTTGGCGATCGAGAATTTGTGGTTTATGATCGCATGAACAAGCGATTTTCCAACCGCGTCGATATTTGGATGAAAACACGCAGAGCAGCAAAGCAGTTCGGTGTTAAGCGTCTCAAAATGGAGGTTGTCAGCAAACAACTCGCTGTAAAGTAATGTATGCACATCTATAAAAAAGCGCTGTAGTCGTAAGGTTTTTTAATTGATTTTTTTTTATGAAATGATAGAGTAGCTACATTATTAATATAGTTGGTGCAGTGGCGAAGTGGAAACGCTGCGGTCTGCAAAACCGCGATGCGCGGGTTCGATTCCCGCCTGCACCTTTTTTCAATGAAAAAGCACATCTTCATGATATTCGACGGCCATGCACTCTTGCACCGTGCATGGCATGCACTGCCGCCGCTTACGACACAAAAGGGAGAAATGGTTAATGCGGTATATGGATTTGCGTCGATTTTCATGAAGGCGCTCAAAGAGTATTCGCCCCTCTATGTCGCTGTTACGTTTGATAAGAAAGGTCCCACGTTTCGGCACAAGGAGTACGCTGAATACAAGGCTCATCGCGAAAAAAAACCCGATGAGTTTCACGATCAATTAATTCGCGTTCGAGAATTTCTTTCGCTTCTCGGCATTCCTCTGTTTGAAAAAGACGGCTTCGAAGCCGACGATATTATCGCAACGTTGTGCAAACACCTTGAAAAAGAGAGGGTTGAAACAATGATTGTTACGGGCGACCGCGATTCACTCCAGCTTATCGATGGTTCAACAAACGTGCTGCTGTTCCGCAAAGGAATAAGTGAAGCCGATCTTATTGATGAGACAAAAGTAGCTGAAATGTATGGCGGTCTTGCACCAAAACAACTTCTTGAATACAAGGCGCTTCGAGGCGATCCTTCCGATAACATCCCGGGCGTGAAGGGCATCGGTGAAAAAACAGCGATTGGCTTGATCGCTGCCCACGGCTCGCTCAGAGGTGTTTATGAAGCGCTTGAAAAAAAAGATCCAGCGTTGAAGCCGGCAGTTGCTACAAAGCTTGAGGCTTCGAAAAGCGATGCTTTTTTAAGCCATCGCCTAGCGAAGCTTTCGTCAGACGTTCCGCTGGATATCAATATCGAGCGCTGCCGTGTTGGCAACTACGATGTTGCCGGACTGTTGCAGTTTATTCAGGAGCTCGAGTTTAAGACGCTTGTATCGCGCCTTAAAGATTTGCCTGGCATGGAAGAGTTGAGCATTCAATTTCAGCAGCAACAAAAAAAAGCCGATACCAAAGACTATATATTATGCTCAACAAACAAACAGTACGACGAATTGCTCGAGAACATGCGTGCTACGCGCCTTTTTTCACTCGATACTGAGACTGATAGCACTCATGCGCTTGAGGCACGCCTTTTGGCCATGAGTTTTAGCTTTAGGGTAGGAAACGCCTACTGCCTTGTGTGGTCGCGCGTACCCGATAGATACAAAAAAGAGATTCAGGCAATACTTGAAGATACCGCCATCCACAAGGTCGGCCATAACATTAAATATGACTGTGAGGTACTGCAATCTGAGGGCATCTACCTTGGAGGGATTGTATGCGATACCATGCTTGCTGCATACATTCTAAATCCAGGCGTGCGCGACTATAGCCTGGACAGCCTCTCGCTTACCGAGTTCGGCTATCAAAAGATACCGATCACCGACCTCATTGGAAAAGGAAAAAGTCAGATTTCCATGTTCGATGTGCCAGACGCACAGATGTACGAGTATGCGTGTGAAGATGCCGACTTTACCCTGCGCCTTTACACACTCTTTAGGAAAAGATTAGAAGAATACAGCCAGACGTCCCTTTTTGAGGCGCTCGAGATGCCACTGATTTCTACCCTTATTGAAATGGAAACGAACGGCGTTCTTATTGATCGCGCCCTTCTTAAAAAGATATCAATTGAATTAGACAAAGAGATACAATCATGCGAAAAGAAGATCACTACCTACGCAGGAGAAGATTTTAATATCAACTCCCCCACTCAACTTAAAAAAATACTTTTTGAAAACTTGCACTTATCAGGACCGCGGCTTCGAAAAGGAAAGACCGGCCTTTCCACGGCAGCATCCGAACTTGAAAAGATGCGTTCACTTCACCCTATTATCGAATGCATTTTGCAGTATCGGGAATTCGCAAAACTCAAGAACACCTATATCGATGTGTTTCCTGAGCTTATCAGCAAGAAAACCGGACGCATTCATACTAGCTATAATCAAACAATCGCTGCAACTGGTCGCCTTTCGTCGTCAAACCCAAATATGCAAAATATTCCACAGAGAAATACGATGAGTAAAGAGATTCGCAAATGTTTTATTGCAGAGAAGGGATATTCGCTTCTTGCAGCCGACTACTCGCAAATCGAACTTCGTATTGTTGCTGCGCTTGCGAAAGACAAAAAAATGATCGACGTTTTTAAAAGGGGCGGTGATATCCATACGATGACAGCAGCGGCAACACATGGTATTGAGCCGCATGAAGTTACGCCTGCCATGCGACGCGCCGCAAAGGCAATAAATTTTGGTATAATCTATGGCATGGGTCCGCAAGCGCTCGCCGAAAGTACGGGCACGTCGTACAACGAGGCTGTTGATTTTATTGATCGATACTTTCTAGCATATCCTGGCGTTCGCGCGTATCTTGATGAAACCATAGCCAAGGCACGAAAATCCAAATACACCGAAACCTTATTTGGGCGTCGACGCTATTTGCCCGAATTGAATTCTGGCATTTCCCATGTGCGCAATGCTGCGGAGAGAATGGCGGTCAATATGCCGATTCAAGGGACAGGCGCAGATATAATGAAGCTTGCGATGATACGAGTGTACGAGTATTTGGAAAAAGAGTTCGGTATTGAAAAGCGACCGCTTCAGGACAAGCATGTTCGAATGATTCTCCAGGTGCATGATGAACTGGTGCTTGAAGTGAAAACTGAGATCGCGCGCAGAGTAGCAGAAGAAATAAAAAAAATAATGGAAAGCGTTGTGCACTTAGAAGCCCCGCTTGTTGTTGATGTGAAGCTTGGTGGTAATTGGGGCGAAATGGATACTGTTAGGGTATAGCGTATAGTTTAACCCTAAACCCTAAACCCTAAACCCTGCTCATGATAATCAACGGTAAGCTTCTCGCTGAAAAGATAAAACACGAAATACGATTAGATGCCGAGAAACTACCTATTCGGCCGGGTTTTGGCGTTCTTCTTGTGGGCGCACATCCAGCATCTCGGCTGTATGTAGAGTTAAAGTGTAAGGCTGCCGCAGAGCTGGGGTTCTACTTTGAAAAAATTCATTTGCCATCACAAGCACCGCTCCCAAAAATTCTTCGAGCACTCAAGCGATTGAATGCATCAAAAAAGATTCATGGTATTATTGTTCAAATTCCCCTTCCTCGATCTATTTCGCAAGACGCCATTTCCAATGCCATTGCGCGCGAGAAAGATATTGATTGTTTTCATCCGAACAATGTATCTGCACTCTTTTTAGGCAAACCGTTTATTGTGCCCCCGACAGCGGAAGCCGATCTCGTAGCAATACGATCGGTTGATCCGCGCCTCGCGGGAAAGCACGCAGTCATTGTTGGAAGCGGTTTTTTTGGTCGCCAGACAGCTGCCCATCTCGTGAATGCGGGAGCAACTGTTACTATGGCGCATTCGCGTACGCGAGACTTGCCTGCACTTACTCGCCAGGCAGACATTCTCGTTTCAGCAGTCGGCAAACCAGGATGCATCACCAAGGATATGGTCAAAAAAGATGCTATTGTTATTGATGTTGGTATTACAAAAAAAGGATCACGTATTCTCGGCGACGTAGCTTTTGATGAGGTTGCGCCGCGCGTTCGAGCAATTACGCCAGTGCCAGGAGGTATTGGTCCGCTTACCGTAGCGCTCCTTATGAAGAATGTTCTCAAGGCAGCACGAGAATCATTGACTAAATAATCTATACCCTATACTCATTTTTTTTGGGGGGTTAGTTTAT
>JACQRZ010000011.1 GCA_016206235.1 Candidatus Uhrbacteria bacterium | reverse complement strand
CTCGTATCCTGAAGTGGGCTCGTATCCTGTAAATTAAATGAGCTTGTATCTTGTAAATTATCGGGGATGCAATTACTCGTCAGGCACCCAGTAGGCAATACTAGGTCTGGTATGCAGGTCGGGTTGCTAAGACACGCCGTATCTGAAATACTGGAAGGCGGTGGTAATTCGACAGGAGGTATAGGAGTAATCGGCGGCTGACTTGTTGATGAACTTGAACAACTCACCTCAATACTTTTAGTAACTGTGCCAGAATGACGACTCTGATTAACAGGTGTCACCTCTATAACATATGATTTGCATTGAGATTCACTGAAAGGGCCATACGTATACCCCGTATAATTACCGTTCTCTTTACGACTCCATGTACCCACAATGGAACCGCCTTCTTTAATCACTATATCAGCTTCATCGCCACGCACGTTAAATTTGATGTATCGATCGCTTGTATCAAATGTTTCTCCGTATATCTCGGGGCGTGGACAGACAATATTTACTTCTTCCAATGAATCCCCAACAATAAGGGTTTTAACATCATCAGGATTCTTTCTATTTCTATTGAGGCCATAAGCATTAATCTGATAATAATTGCAGCTTGAAGGATAGTAGGTATATCCTTTATAATCACCGACACCTTTTTTGCTGTATTCGTGGTATCCTCCACCTGTGATAGAAATATTCGCTTCATCTCCGCGTACGTCAAATTCTATTCTTCGGTCATTTACGTCATAAGTTTCATTATAAATAGTCGGCTTTTCTTCTGGACATCCGTTGTACAGGCAGCTATTTGATCCGTCTCTTGCGCATGCATGATTTTCACATTCGTCATCAGCATTACAAACTTCATCATTATCAGTATCTCCTCCTTTCGAAGCGCACATAAGCTGGTTTCTTCCTACACAATTCCCCTCGCCATTAATGCAAATCCTTCCACCTTTTATATCGCTCTTCTCAACAGTTCCCCAGCCGTCCACACACCATCCACCAATACAGTACATGCCTTTGCCGCTTTGCGCCTCGCCAGCGGCTAATGAAGGCGAAAAAGTCAAAAAAAAAGTAGCGACAAAAATAGCTACAGCAATAGCATAGGTACAAATACGAATTTTACTCCGTTCTGCCTGTTTGTGCACAGTTAAAGTATACTCTATTTTTCATTGTAAATAAAGTGAATATGTGGTAGAGTTTTAATACACTCTTTTTGGTATTATGGATTTAAAAACTGTTAAATCAGCTATCCGTTACTGGCTGGATACTGCTGAGCATGATTATGAAACAATGCTCATACTTTTTCGTACGAAAAGATATTCAGATAGCCTCTTTTATGGTCATATCGCATTAGAAAAGCTGCTCAAAGCACACGTTGTTTTGCATACGAAGGAGCAAGCTCCGTATATACATGATCTTCTCAGGCTCAACGAACTAAGCAATGTATGTCTTTCTGAAGAAGAAATTGACCTTCTTGACGAGGTAAACAACTTCAATATTAGGGCTCGGTATCCAGAATATAAGCTCGAATTTTATAAAAAATGTACAAAACTATACACTGAACCATACATAAAACGCATTCAAAATCTTTATCGAATATTATGTCGCGAATTGAAACAAAAAAAATAGTGCGAAGATACGCAAAATCGCTCAAGCAAGCAGGTTATCCTCTTCAAGCGCTCTATTTATTTGGATCTCATGCAAAAGGCCTTGCGCATCAGTGGAGTGATATTGATGTTGCAATTATAAGCGATAGATTAAAAAAAAATCGTGAAAAAAATAGTTTTTTGCTTTGGAAACTACGGCGAGATATCGACACGAGAATCGAACCACATGGCTTTACAGTAAAAGAATTTAGCGATGCAGCAAATCCTATGGCTGCTGAAGTAAAGAAAACAGGAATCAAAATTCTTTAACTCAGTATTTCATTTAAAATATAAGAAAACTCGTGTCTTTGCATGGACACGATTTGCATTTTGTGCTATAGTTGAGCCAGTTCGTTTACGAGGAGGGCTGTACTTTGAAAATTCGTCAAGCAGCACGAATGTTATTTGCATTATCTGGAATATTGTTGAGCGCTTGTAATTTGAGCCTACCGGTTAACATCGGCGAGGTGACAGGTGCAAAAGTAGATACAGTTGAAACGAATGTTGACACGAAGCCTGTGGCGACAGCTACGCAAAAGCAAAACGGAGGTGAGCCGACAGTTGCTCCGACCCTGGAGCAAAAAAAACCACTTGTATTACGATTTGTTGCCGATTATTCTCTATTATCAAGATTTACCACAGTAAGCTTTGGAGGGAGAGATGCACTGCATTCATACTATGTTACAGCGATTGGCGGAACTATTTCGTATACACCGAAATATACGGCCATAGGAACAGCGATAAATGATGATACGATCATGAGCGATATTCGACAAGTTGAACCAAACGGTTTTACAACAAAGCCCGGCCTGACTCACGGCAGTGTTGAACATACTACTGTCATAGTTCCAGAAGATCGGACAATTAATATTCAATTATGGCCCGTCATGATGGTGACAGATTTCAAAAAATATAATGGCTTAACAGTGGGATTCATGATTCAAAAAAAAGAGGACATTAAAGTAGTTGAACAAAATGTCACTATTGAAGGCGATTTCCCGATCAAAACCCAAGAATATCCATTTTGCTGCTATAGCGAAAATTAAATATGAAATCCCGGTAGAGACATTGATCTCGATCCGGGATTCGTTTTATGTGGATCCCGCATCCAGTGCGGGATGACTAATTGTTGAGCTTCTTCTCCAATTCTTCTATTCTCTTTTGGAGCTTTTCAAATAAACTTGCTGTATTTTTTTCTCCAATATTGATGAAGGTAAGTACCTTGCCTTCACCCCAACCATAGTAATTTTCAAGCGCGATGCCTATAGTTGTCCCTGGTTCTGTTGCTTTCATAGCAACTCCAGGAATACTCGAACTCGTGAGATAGTCGCCAACCTTTATTGGACCATTTTCAAGCGATACTTTCACTGGCACACGGCCGGCAAGGGCTACTGGCGGTTTGGTGCCTTTCACAAATCTGTCCTTTTTGGGACTCAATTTCATCTCTTCTCCTTCGAAAAGTATGGCTGGAGATCCAGACACTACTCCAATAATACTCTTTTCATATGATTGTCCTGATTTTTTAAGTTTTCTCTCGCTACTTGCAATCAACACATCGCCCTGCTCTACTTCTTCTTCTGCTTCAAAAAGCTCAGCGACATCAAGACCAACGCGATCAGTTGCATAGGCAAGTGCGTCTTGTGATTTTGCAGAAGCTTGTTGACCATTGCTTACATTTATATCACCGACAACATCAAGCTCATACTGAGGATTATTATTATTTATCCCAACCCAAATTTTATTTCTTTTATCATTTGAAGTATCATCTAGCTCGCCCATATTTTTCAAAGTCAATCCCTTTTTATGATCGAAGAGAATACCGGCATTATCTTTATTATATCTTGTCGGTGAAATGGTAAGAGTATTTCCTTGTGACGCTCCATTTGTAAAAAATTGCCATCTTCTTGGTGCACCCTCCTCCAATCCTAATGAAAGTGGAGAAAAATAACTTTCATTGCCGTATGATTTTAGAGGCCCATTAATCTCAAGTTTAGCTCTTGGCGAAGCTGTTCCGATTCCAACATTTCCGCTACTATCAATAACGAGTCGATCTGTTGCTTGTTTTAGGTCAGTAAAATGCCATTTGTCATCAAAGCCTGCGGCATAGATGCCATATGCTTGATTTTTTGTTGTGTTGTTAAACTGAATTCCCGATCCCCATCCCTTGCCGCTTGAGACCAATTCCAACCCAACTGTATTATAGTAATCGTCAGCGACACCACCGACAACTTTCAGCTTTGCATATGGACCGGATATACGCGTACCAATTGTGACATAGCCATTTTCTGAAACTGTCAGTGCAGATTCTCCTACTATTTGATAGATATAATACAATGACGGATAACTTGCATTGAGTTGATAATGATCATAACACTTTGTTCCAATGTCTTCTTTCACCTCGACACTTTTTGATGGCGTTCCGTAATAAGTACCATTAAGTTCCCACCAACACTTCTCAATGCCGATCGGAGGATCTTTCTGTTCAATAACGCCTATAGATTCGTATTGTTTATTTTCATTAGATCGTACATCAAAAATTCCTTTTGGATCAATTATTCCTATCCCAACTTTGCCGGCAGAGTAATAAATATCATTTCCGTTTTTCTTCCATGTGTTATCGCCGACTGTCTTCCAGTTTGTTCCGTCGTAGATATTAAGACCCTTTGTGTCTCCTGCCGTTGTATTGTAAACAACCAAACCTGCTGCCTGCCCTACAATAGCATCTCGCTGTGCCTGTGTCATTCGCGGAGGCAAGAAGCCTTTTGTAGTAGAGCTCAAATCCAAGACAGCAAAGCTTGATGGAGAAGATGTGCCGATACCGACGTTGCCGCCATTGAAGTAAGAATCTCCATTTGAGTTAAAATATATTTTACCAACTCCAGTACTATCATTAATACCTATTGCGCCATTCTTCTTATCATCTTCCCAAACAAAGAATAAAGAAGTCCTATCTCCATGACTGATTTGAAATGGAATGTTATTGCCTTGATCAGAAGCTATAACTTCTAATTTATAAGTTGGGTTATCAGTTCCAATACCAACATTGCCGGTAAAATTGTCGATATAAAAACTATGTTTTATTGCCCCTGGAGGTTTGACAGAAAAAATCTCGCCTTGCTTAATAATACTGAAGCTACTATCATTTGCTGTCGCGGACAACGTACTTTCCACAGTGAGGCCCGTATCGCTATTCACTTGCGTTACTTTACGACGAGAACCATTAACAGAGATCAAGTCACCAACAAAAATCTGCGAGTAAAATTTAGTGTCTCTTCCCGTAACTAATGTCGAGCCGCCCGACACACTAATAGTTCCTTGTCCCCATATTTCTTGCCCACTCACGACCATCTTTTTCCATGTTTCCCAATTTTGTTGGCAATTTGAGAAGGGGTCACCTGTCACGTACACAGGAAAACAGAATCCGTTTGAAGCTACATACCCATTAATATGCAGCGGATACTTTGGTACGCTTGTGCCAATACCTACATATCCGTTTGCATTAACAAGAATAGTAGACATTGCATCTCCAGCCAGTCCACCATATCCTGTTTGCGCAACTCTCAACAACGGTTTTTCAATTGAAAATGGGAGATTTTGTACGCCACGCGCTTCTTTCTCTGACCAAAAATCAATAAAAGTAACTTTCAGGCATCCTTCTAAAGCTTGAGCTTGCGCTTGACATGGGTTATATCTGCCATACATTCCGGAAATGGAAAAAACCTCTTCTATCGTGCCGATGACAAATGCCCAGCCTTTTTGAATTCGTATGGTGTCTCCAGAAGAAAGAAATGGGTGAGCTTCAGAAAAGTTTGAAATTTTATAATAGCCTGAGCTGCCGTCTCCTACGCTTGATATCTTACTGTTTTTCGGCTCATACCTTTCGGCAAAATGTTTTCTCACGTCAAGCTTTGCTTGGGGTGTAATAGTGCCAATACCGAGATTCGAGAATGGGTTCGGCTGTAATACAAGATTTTTCGGCGCTTCAGATGACGGAAGTAGTTGCTGGAATCCAGCTGACTCAACTCCAGTAGCACTGGACGCAGACTGAACTACTTCAGGGCCCCACACAGTATCCGGCTGCGACGACCCATCAAACGTACCGACAGCAGAATGGTGCAAACCAGAAATTTTAACATGCTGCTCGTCTATCACTGCACAGCTATAACCGCCTTGCGACCCTGGACAACTTAGGACAACCTCTCCTATCTCATCGCAACGAGCGCTGACGTCCGAAGCATTAGGCAAATCTTTCACGCAGACCTTCTTCGTGCCTAATTGCACATCGATAATGATCGATTTTGTAGTGTATGCGGGAAGTGTGAGACCCGAAACAACTGAGAGCGATTTCGTTGCAGTATATGTGTTACTTACAGTAACGGCACTTACATCAATTTTTCCAGTTTTAAGCAACATAAACTCTACGGTTTTTTTCTCGTTTAAATCCCATATTTCGACTCTCGTCCCCTTTGTTTCCGGAAAAGTTTGTACAAGTTTATTGCTTTTTTGTGCGGCAGTCACCGTAACTTCCGTATCATTTACTGCATCTACTATTTTTATCTTTTCTTCTGCTGAACTGCACGCTTGCTGTTCACATGTTCCTATGTAAGAACTATCAAATTCTGTCGACAGCTCTATACATTTCCCGGTATAGCCCATGTTTTTCGGACATCCAGGATTATCGCCGAGTCTCTTGCTCCTGAGATTACATGTGCGACTTGGTACAAGATCACCGCATAATGTTGATTCGGTGGTGCTCGTTGGCGAAGCCGGCATTTGCGCAAGGGAGCTGGAAATCATCGGAGAAACAACCACTCTCCACAAGTGGCTTGCTGAGTCGCTGGTAAATGTGACAAAAGAAAAAGCAAAAAGCGAGATAGCCATTGCGGCTGCCATTCCAATAAGAGGTGTTGTATAGCGTTGATGAGACATGTTACGGTTGTGTTGATTGCGTTAAGTCAGGCTCGCTAAGTGTTTCGCAAGGCGATGTTGAAATGACCGTAGTCGTTGTACGTCGAACAGTTCCATCGGCATTCTTTCCATCCTTGGGAAAACACACAAAAAGACTTTGGCTGGTGCTTGTTATTTTACCATCAGCGCCTACTTGACCGTCTTTATTTACGGTAAACTTTCCTCCTGATGTATCTGCTGTTCCGACTGCCACATTGCCGTTTGTATCTATAATAGTTCCGTCAATAAGTTTTGATCCATCCCATTTTGGAATGATATTCGCAGTGGTAATATCAATTTTTGGATCTGTTTCAGACGCCCACGATAATGCCCCACTATTACCTAGTCGCAGAAAGTGGCCTTCTAAGCCAAGCGCGCCTGGCAATGTATAGGTAATATCGTCTGTTTGGCTCGTAGAGCCCTTGAATGTAGAATATTTTTCTGCTCCAGCACTTCCTCCAACGAGCGCTAAACTTTTTATGATTACTTTGCCAGTGTTATCGATAACAACGACATCGCTTCCGTTCCATAAACGCAAACTTTTATCACCAGCTGATCCGTCTGAGTTTTTATTTAAAACATAGAAAGACCAATGATCATAAGAATTACTGCCGTACTGGAGTTGGAAATCTGGATTATTTGTAGTGTCAGTTATGCGCAATCGTGCCGTCTGACTTGCGCTACCCATAATTTCGAGCATTGCGGCAGGCACAACTGTTCCCCAGCCCGTTCCAATACCTATGCTTGAACCGTTATTAAAGAGAAATGTGTTTGCAGTCCAACTTTTTTTCTCGTCAACTACATTAACCCACAACGTAGAACCAGGATCTCCGTCTGGCAAATTTCCTCCAGGCGTTGAGCTAGGATCCGATACTTGATCACAAGCGCGCGTTACTATTTTTACCACTACATCATTGCCGTCTCTTTTTTCAGTATTATACGTTGCATTTCCGACTGTCTTTTTTGGATCGTTAAGATTATATCCTGCTTCCGGCGCTCCACAGGTAGCGGTTCGAATATATGTCTGCTTTTGAGTTTTACTGTCGTAATCGTCTTTATTGTTACAAATTGGCAGAGTTGTTGGCCAGTCGGTTTCGAGTCGCCACTCATCTGGCAATGTCTTTGTTGTATTTTCAAAGCCAGAAGGATACTCATCCGCGCTTAACGAGCAATCGATTGTCTCGCCTGCGCACTTTCGCTCTGCGTATTTTTTTGTGCTGTCACTACACGTGCTCGCATCCCACGAGCAGTCGGAATATCGTTTTTTACATCCACGAGTTTCCTTATACGACTGATCTCCAAAACATACGTTCGGATCAGTAATGGTACATGTCCGTTCAGTCATAGTGCTCGTCCAAGAGGGACACGTGTAGTCATTTGGTTTTGTACATGCTCTACACTCCTCTCGAGTATTTATAGTGTCTGATCCTGAACATTCCTGAGTTGCCACAGTCGTACGCGTATATCGTACTGTTCGATAATACTTATTATCACTTGAATCTATGGTTGAATCTATGGTGCATTTAGAGCTTGTAATTTCTTTTGTATAATTACTATTCGGTGGATTTCCACAAGCATTACATGGCTTGGTTTGTGTAAATGACTCTGCACAATAGGTGTCTGAGTTTGCTCTACATGGTCGAGTTGGCTTTGCGCCGCTTTCTGGGCAGATACCAAAATTTGTCCATGCATCACATGCATAACCAGTATAACTCCTACTGTTTGTTGTGTCGGGAACCGGACAATTATTTGAACATGAATATGTCTCATCTATCCTATACGGACCGCAGCTTGAGAGAGTGCTTAATCGAGTATATGTCAGTGAAAGTGACGCTGTAGAACCGTCTGCCGCGCATCGCTCTGGATTTTTTGTAAATGTATAATCTGCGGGCTTATTGCACTGAGCGCAAGACTGCGTCAGCGTTATCTCTGCAGGACCGTTACAGCTCGTACTTGTCTTTGAGTAGGTAGTGGTTTGGGTGCCTATTGATGTTGGATTTGATGAGGCGGTTGATGAACAGTCTGTTTCGCTTACTTTATTTGCATATGCAGTGCCCGGCCCTCCTCTTGTGATATTGCAATCAGGCGCATAGCTCCAGGTACACGTATTACAATCAAATGCTGTCACTGTTTGTCCAGCGTCAGGCATTGGAGCGATTTGTCCAGGAACTTTCCTTGTTGCCGTCTCTTGAGTGCCTGGAGGATATTTATATTTCCATAAGTCGCCTGAACTATTTTTTCCGCAAATTTTTTGTCCTGCTGGAGCTGTTGCACCATCTAGCGAAATTGACTGTGGACATCCGTTAAAATACTCTTGTACTGTTTCTTTCTCCTGAACCAATGGAATATTCTGCAAGGCGTATGCTGTTGCCGATACGAAAAAAAACGCTGAAAATAAGAGAATGAATGTGCCTAATTTGTAGAACCTTGTATTCATTTTTATCACTTACAACATGCAAATCTTCGAAAGTTATCGCACGTGGCATACTGACCTACTCCGCCTGTTTGATTTGGATACCAATCAGAGCCGCTGGAAGAATCGAGGTTTGTTGTCCAGCCCTGACAGTCATTCATGCCGATACTGGATTTCACTGGGCCGCTGTTCACCCAAAAACCAAGATCGTAATCGTCTTGAGCAAGAGTGTAATCACCTACCTTACCTACCTGAAACACTGTTCCCGACCTAACTGAATATAATATTTCGTCCGAAGAACACACGTGCGAATCACTAAAAGCTGCGCTACATTTTTCATTCGCTCCTGTGTATCCGCCGCCATTACCATCTGAATAATCTGAAAGACCGACGAATTTTGCTAGCGCACCACCGGACTCGCTGCCGCCGCTGCTGGGAGGTGTAATGTCGCAGTTGTTTGGTGGCGCGCAAGAAGGGCCTGTTACGGTGGAATCCGCGGCGCGAGTAAGAAAACTGTTGGAAGCGAGAAAAACAAAAACCGCCACAACAAAAAGTGTAAGTGACGCGTGAAACACTTTATCTTGAAAAAATTGTTTCATGACGTGTGGCTAGATTCCCTTGTTCCCCGCGTTCGCGAGGACGAGAATGACAGTTCTGGAAAGGTTATTCACTTTCGCTATAAGTATAACACAACCTCGACATTATGTCTGTGCATAATGTTGACAGAATCGAATCTTATGGTAGTCTTATATTAAAGAACAGTGGTCTCATATATACGAGTCCACCCTGTCTGTCACAAAAAACTCCTCAACGAGGAGTTTTTTGTTATTATGGTATACTATTTTTGTGGACCCGAATGGGCTCGTCGTATATGAAGTAATACACTGTTCTTGACAGACAGGGAAGCGGGTGCAAGTCCCGCGGGGTCCACGCAAAAAAAATCTAGCTGAAAACTTCCTCGAAATCTGCGTCGGACTCAATGGCGCAGATGAATTTTTTTACGCCGAGCTCGTCGGAGCTGTCGGCATGCAATAGTGTCTTGTAGTAGTGCAATGCGCGGCTTGTATCCCCTCTTTGGTACGCCAAATGCCCCAATCCCATGAGCATTCGCATTGCTGGGCGGTCGCGAAGGTTGTGCCAGTGCATGTGCACGGGATAATGCTTGTCGTAGTGATGATCCAAAAGATACTGAGACTCTTTATACCACCGATGCGCGTCAAAAAAATCCTTATGCGCAAAGTTTACAGCGCCCATGCCGTTATGCGCTTCAGCGAGGTCGTACATGGAGATATGCGGATCATCTTCATGCTCGAGAACGTCTTTAAAATGCCGTTCTGCTTTTTCAAGATTCCCCATTTCAAAAGCTCCCCAACCTTGTTCGAGCATGGAATGATACTTTGTTGATAAGTAGTCGAGTAACATACACTGAAAATTTCCAATTACTAATTCCCAATTTCTAAATAACTTCAAAAACTAATAATAGCTGTTATTACTATAGCACAAAATATGGCTGATTCCTATTTGCCAAAATAATTCCCAAACTTAAAAAGTTAACGAATGTAAGTGTTAATTGGAAATTGGATATTGGAAATTAGAAATTTTAGATACGGAAAATCTTCTGAATGTCGCTTGGTGTATTTTGTTGATTCGACTGGTTTGCTGACAGATTCGCAGGTGGCGGCGTTGCCTGCCCGCCTTGGTTTTGCGTAGCAAAATTATGGCGGGGATTTTGAGGCATATTCGATGGCGAGCCTTGAGATGCCAATTTACGGACTGCAATCACGCGTTTGGGCAAGTGCGGATGTGTTGCAGAAATTTCTGCAAGCCAGGTGAAGAAACTTCGCTCCTCGCGCACCTGATCCACGAACTTATCAACATTTGCCGAACGCCCCACAAGCCGGCCTGCAGCCAACTTAATAATAGCTCGCTCACATGATGGCAGATTGCCTGTTAGGGCCAATGCAACTCTGTCTGATGAATACTCACGTTCACGCGACCATGCACCTGAAAGCAGAGGAAAGAACTCGCCTGGCAACAACAGCCACATCCAATGACAAGTATGCCCCAGTGCATGATGGCCTAATTCGTGGCCAATCACAACATCGAGCTGGGTTTGATCGTCGGCTTCTACCAATGCTTCAACAAGATCAGAGTACAGTACCACCACTTTCTTGCGCACTAATTTTGCGGCAAAAGCATTCATTGTTCCTTGTCCGTTGAGTACGTATGTTGCAGGCTGTTTTTTAAGCCCCAAACGAGCTGACTGGCGTAGAACGGTATTCCATATTTTTGAAAGCTGCTCAGAGCCCACTTTCACGCTGTTCATACGAATGTAGGCAAGAGCAAACAAATGCAGGAAGAAGGTAAAGAGATAAAACGAGATCACGAGTCCAACCACAAGGGCGATATCTTCCCACCTATCCGCGCCAGTTTTTTTGCCAGAAAGCGTATCAATAAGTTCCTGTGTCTTACGAGCCTGCTCCATCTCTTCTGGAGAAAGGGTTTTGGGGTCCTCACATTTTTGGCCTTCATAAAGCTCGGAAGGATCAGTCAAATACACTTGCCCGTATTCTGGATCTTTTACAAAGCACTCCACTTTTGCGGGTTGAGGCTTCATCGCTTCTTGGGCAGTTGTATAGATATAAAAACCGAGCCCTGCCCATACTGCGACCGAAACAAGGACGACAAAAATAAAATACACAACCTCTTTTTTAGTCCGATATTGAGAGGCTTTTATAGGCTCTGCTGGCGAGAGCGGCACTGAGGGGGTTTCCATAATACCTAATGATTAGTGGTAAGTTTTTAGTGATTAGTGGTATGGTAGCTCTTGATTTTAAAACGGTCAAATTGCCTGCTCGACTGCTTGGGCGACGACTTCGGCAACATTGCGATCCAGCGGATCGGGCAAAATCCGCTCTCGAGTAGGATGTTTGACATAGGCTGCAAGAGCATGCGCGGCCGCAACCTTCATACTTTCGGTTATCTGTGGCTTTCGCGAGCGCAGCACACCCCGAAAAACTCCTGGAAACGCGAGTACGTTATTCACTTGGTTGGGAAAATCGCTTCGTCCAGTTGCCACAACGGCAGCGCCAGCCTCGAGAGCCTCGTGTGGCATGATTTCCGGAATCGGATTTGCCATTGCAAAAATAATTGACTGCTCGCCCATAGATTTCACCATGTCCTGCGATACAACTCCCCCGCTACTCACGCCAATAAAAATATCGGCGTCTTTCATAGCAGCGGCAAGCGTACCCGAAAGCCGTTGTGCATTTGTCTGCCAAGCAATTTCTTGCTTTATAGGCGTTAAGTCATCGCGTTGTTGCGAAATAATTCCTTTTCTATCGACAAGGATAATGTCTTGAACTCCGTGCGCCAAAAGAATCTTGCATACCGCAACTCCAGCCGCACCAGCTCCATTGATCACAACCTTCAAAGTCTTCATATCTTTTCCTACTACCTTGGCAGCGTTAAGAAGGCCTGCGAGCACCACAATAGCGGTGCCATGCTGGTCGTCGTGAAAAACTGGAATGTGCAATTCTTTTTTAAGCCGCTCTTCAATTTCAAAGCAGCGAGGAGCGCTAATATCTTCCAAGTTAATACCTGCAAACGACGGTTCCAAAGCTTTCACAATTGCTACAATCTCGTCTACATCTTTTGTCTGCAAACATAGGGGAAACGCGTCAACGCAGCCGAATTCTTTAAAAAGCACTGCCTTGCCTTCCATTACTGGCAAAGCGGCTTGCGGGCCAATATCGCCTAAACCCAATACAGCCGACCCGTCGGTTACAACAGCAACCCACCTGCCTCGAGAGGTAAGCGTCCAAACTTTTTCTGGCACCTCTGCAATAGCCTTTGACACGGCGGCAACGCCAGGCGTATAGGCAAGCGAGAGATCATCGCGGTTTGCGAGGGGCACTTTTGACTTTAATTCAATCTTTCCTTGATTTTTTTCGTGAAGCTCAAGAGATTTTTGGTAGACATCGTCCATAGGTTCTAGGGATTAGGTTCTAGGTTCTAGCTTTCTTAACAATATAGCAATATGACAATATAGCAATATATCTTGCTCATCTGTACTACTAAAGTGGGATTTTCGTCGTACATACGCGTGATAGAAGGAGGGTACACAAATATGCAAACGGCACAACCAAAAGAGCAGACAAAACAGGTTCCGGTGAGCCAGTCGAATCCGCCGATTACCAACACCGTATTCCCTTCCCATGTAGCTCCAGCTTTTTTCTCTTGTCGCCCGACTAACACCTGTTGGCTTTCCTTCAGTCGACATGCGATGCGCCTTTCCGAAATTCATTCAGTACGAAAGGCGCTTTTTTTATTTGCTCAAATAATGGCTGATAGATATCTTCGCGAGGATCGATATATAATTCCGTTCTGTCAACTGCCTCGCACCACACAATAGGCGCGCCAGTGATCATGCAGAGCGGCTGTTGTTCGGCGCCCTCGCCCATCGTAAGCACCGCTGCTGTTGCGAGACTATCTGCAACATCGGTTTGTGAATATTGCAGCAACCTTCCAAAAATATCCGGAGTACCTCGATAATCTCTGACTCCTTTAAATCCCGCATATCCAAGCGCCACGCCAACAACGCCGGCGCGCAATGGCATAAGACGACTATCAGTAATTAAAATGCCAAGATTTTGTATCTTATAATGTTTCTGAAGTTGTGAGCGAATATGTTCAGCGCTTTTAAAACTGTCTTTTGGCAAAAGTATAAGTTTCCCATTAGCGTTTGACTCATCAACACCGGCTGAAGCCATCACATGGCCGTCTTTAATCGTTAGCCATGTATACTTTGTCCGTAACATCCACTGACTTTCTTCTTTGATAACCTGTTCTCTTGTATGTTCATCATCCTGATGACGCACGCGACCCTCGGAAAGTGCAACGATTTTTGATGTAACAACAAGAATACTTTCCTCTTGTATCAATGAAACGTGACGCATGATGTATACAAGCAAATCTTCTACCTCATTAAAAATATCGCAGTGAATTGGTTCTATGTGCATATATCTTTTCATAAAGAAAAACCGCCCAAAAGGCGGGATCTGAAAAATCTAAACCAGCCTCTTGGGATTAATCAAAAAGACTCTGTGTGGCAAAACTTGACCAGGTTTGTTTGAGTTTAGTTATCAACATATGATTGGAATACTATACTGTTTCGTCTCTTTGGCAAGGGTATCACTTTCCTGATCGTGCGGCAATACCGTAATAAAGAAAATCCTTTCGTAGCTGGGCGCTCGTTACTGCATACGAATTATGCCCAAAAAAGTAATCACAAAATACTTCTCGCGTCCTGAGAAGCTCTTTCAGTCGTGTGCGCCAACGCGGATCACTGATCGTCAGGTCCATAAGTTCAAGTGCTCGATCAAAAGCCTTTTCAAAACGCTCCTGATTGCCCTGTTCATGGGCTCGTAACGCTCGCTCCACCTCGCTTCCGATATTTCCGAGCTGCTCCATGAGTGCGAGAGAAAACCAAGGTCCCATGGCAAGATTTTTGTGTATTGGCGACGGCATATTATTGTATGAGTGTATACACAATTTTTTTGATCTTCTCCTGAGTCTGCTTGTCTTCGACACTCCGCGAGCGATTGTCTTGTGACGGGCGAATGTTGATCATTGAGTCAAATTCGATCATGGCATCAGTGGATTCGGGATAGATATTAATCCCCCAAAGATCCTCTTGACGCGATCCTCGTTCTAAAAGAATCTTCTCTTCGTCTGCATGGAGTTCGCCATTCACTGCCATGATACCTTGAGACACATCAACAACTGCCTTCACCAAATCGCCAAAAGGCTGTAGCGCCATCTTTTTCAACTCTTCTATTGATATTGAGCTCGTTACAATCTGTATGTGGTTCATAGTATATACAATAATGCGTGCATTGTAGCAAATGCTCGTTTATTGTGAAGTCCTTGCTGGCAAACGAAAAGATCGCGAAACCAAAGCAGTAGTTAGTGCGGGATCAATCGCTTGGCAGTCCTGTAACCCGGCCTCATTTTTGCTTCGCAAAAACGTAAGCGGGCAAGCTCACTCATATATGTAACGCGAACATTGAGATGACGTATCAGTTGCTAAAAGCTAATTCGTTATTTTGCAATAGTATGAAACAATTCCGTAGTATTGGCCTGATAGCTCTTGTCGGTGTGGGATTACTAGGAACGCTAGCGCCAGCCCATGCGCAGTGGTCTCCCGGCTATTCACCTTACTCGTTCGGGCCATACACATCATCAATCACCGGTACGGTCATATTCAATACCGGCTCTCAGCTTGTGGTGCGAACAGCAAGCGGAGATCTCAACGTATACCTGAGGTCGCATACAACCGTGATGGGGGTTAACAATGTGGTTCTACCTCTTGGCGCAATAGGTACTGGCAGTCAAGTTGAAATATATGGATCTGTTGTTGCGGGAGGAATAGTGGCTGATAGTATTATTGTTCTCTCATCATCGCTGTACGGTGGAAGTTATTTTCAAACACCGTTGATACCGCTGGTTGCTCCCCCAGTGATTTACCAAGATCTCTGGCTTGACTGGCCGACCTTTGTTCGTCGACACCCGCACGATTGGCCTCGGTGGCGCGGTCACTGGCACAACTTTCATCGCCGCGGTCATCATGACTGGGATCGATGGCGAGACCATGACTGGCGCAGAGACTGGGACGGCAGACGTGATTGGCAGAGACGCGGGCACCATCAGTGGCAGGGACGCCAGTTTGATGGCCGCATCGAACAACGTGGAGATATACGCATGCGCGGCGACCTTTTCGACAGGCTTGAACGCAGACAGCACGAACGAAGAAATATCAATCGATAATTAACTTCGCCAAAAAATAAACCACGCATCAGTCGTGCGTGGCGTCAGGAGAAGCTTCCGATAGCTTATCTATAGTTTATCTTTGGAAGCTTTTTCCTGTACTACAGGAATTCCCATTGATTTGTATCTGGTGTATTCGGGTTTGTATATCTGTCTGACAGGCTCGGCCGTCAATATTTCAAATGTGTCGAATTCATGCCCCTGTTCTTCGGTGAGACCGCATAGCATACATATGCGCGCTCTCCATCGCTCGGCAACTGACACGTGCCATTCAAGAATCCAACGCGCTCGCGTCCATCGTACCTCCCATACCGTTTCGTGCTTGCAACTCTTGCGAAGAACGTTGCGCATATTGATAAAAGTCCTCTTTAGCGATAGTTGCGCATGTTGAATCCCAAGCAGTAATGCATGCAATGATTCAATGCTATTCTTGTCATCACGATCTACACGTATCGCATCGAGTGGCAGCTCTTGAATTTGTGGTATAAGCCGTTCACGCGACGAGAGTGCAAAGAGCCTCTGAAGAGACAGCATATCTTCAGTATAATCAGCCTGCAAATCATTAAGCATATATTCATGTTCGCATGGATATTGATGATCTGTGCTCATAGCTGGAAATTCCTTTCGTAAAAAGAGCTTGCTTGAGGGTATCAAAAACCCTTTTTTATGTCAAAAAGTGGTAGTAGAGAAAAAATAAATACATCATGACCCGAGGTTGTTTAAACCCTGGTCTGCTTTTTTGTACTATTATTTTCGCCTTTTCTCGATTATCTGAACTCCCGTTTTCGCCGTGCCGTTCATCATTATTTAGCCCATGGGAGAATCGAACTCCCGTTAACGGCTTGAGAAGCCGCTGTCCTAACCACTAGACGAATGGGCCACAACCTCCAGGCTCTGCATGGCTAACCATTAGACGATAGCGGCATCAAAAATGATGAACTAAAGTGAGTCTACTTCCATTCGGATCCTTGCCGTACGAGCAGCTCTTTTGCGCGCTGGGGTTCTGCCATGACCTCTTCAACAACCTTTTCCAAACGCACGGCCTGCGAGCCTTTTATCAGAACACAATCGCCTTTTTTAAGTAGATTTTGAACCGGTATTTTTGCGCTATCCGCGTCGTCGAAATGTAGCATAAAATCATTGTTAAGTCCAGCGTCTCTTGCTCCTTTGCCAATTTCATTTGCTTCCTTTCCAACGGTTACAAGAATATCTACGCCCTTTTCTGCGACATATCTTCCAATATCATAATGTTCTGATTTTGAAGACTCGCCCAGCTCACGCATATCACCCAACACAGCTATCCGACGAGATGACTCGTCGATTTCAAATGAACGCAATGTATCAAGTGCCGCACGAGCAGCTAATGGCGATGAGTTATAGGTGTCGTCGATCAGAAGCGTTCTTTTGATTCCTGAAAGGATACGCATACGTCCTTGCGGCTGATGAAAATCGCGCAATGCATCTGCAACTGTCTCAAGTGGGATCTGAAACGCACTACCTACGGCAACGGCCGGAAGTGTTGCAAGCGCCATTTGAACACTTGAAACAGATGGCAGTTCAATACGAACTGTCTGATTGCTGTACGTCACAAAAAAACAGGCGCCTCCTGTGTATACGCCATTAAGAAACCTGCACTGCACGCTCACATCGCTTGCATACACATCTGCATTCGGCTGTGTGCCATAGGTAAACACGCGGGAATGCAATGCATCCTTTTCTTTGGCCAGCAATGGGTCGTCGATATTCACTAACGCGCAACTCGAGGACGTTAAGTGGCGGTACATCTCCTTTTTTTCCCACTCCAACGCTTCAAAGGACGGAAAAAACTCCATGTGCGCTGGAGCGAGTGCCGTGATAATGCCGATGGTACACGGCGCAAGCTGAGTGAGCGTACGAATATCGCCTGGTTTGTCGGCACCCATTTCGAGTACGAGCATCTGCGGATACTTCTTGTCCTTCCAAACGAGAAGTGAAACAGCTTTTACAATAATTCCAAACCACCTGATGAGTGATTTTCCCGGACTTTTATTGGCGCCAATAATTGTGAGCGGAACCCCAATTTCGTTATTGTAGTTTTTCTCTGTTGCTCGCGAGGGGTACCGTTTGGATACAACAAGCGAAACGGCATCTTTTACTGATGTTTTTCCCACTGATCCTGTAATACCGACTACTTGGGGATGGTACTTCTTAAGAATGGCTCTTGCTAAATAAAACAAAATTTTCTGAATAAGTTTTTTCATACTCAATTGCTCTATTGTTATATT
>JACQRZ010000006.1 GCA_016206235.1 Candidatus Uhrbacteria bacterium | reverse complement strand
TGCCCAGGAGAACCAGAATGCATAGGTTGCTCCAATATGCTCTAATCCACTCGGTGTTTTTTTATAGAGCCGAACACTTCCATCATCTTCGCTGTTGGCAACGATGGATATTCCAGCAAAAACATCTTCAATACGCCCTCTCTTTTTTATTGAATCGATCGGATACGCCTTCGCCTTTCCATCGAGTACGATCCCAAGAATAAGCTCTTTTGCCTCAAAACGGGAATCTTTGCGCTTAAGAGGGAAATACGTTCCCGGAGTCGAGTAGTAGGTACCATAGGGATCGCGTCGGTAATCGCGGGAAAATCCGGTGTCTGTCGAAAGCACTTCGCCATTCGGGTTTTTTTTCTTCCATTCTCCAAACCGCACGACGTCCGAGGGAATGATGACAAGACGCGTACCAGCCGCGGGCCCATTAATCGCTTCTCCGAGAATTTGAGACCATAAAGATTCTGTCTTTCTGTCATACATCACGAGATTTGAGTTCCATAGCTTGCCAGATGTGCCGAATTCAACCCGCTCTCCCTGCACCAGTGGATCAAACACAACTCCTGAAACACAGAGGGGGCAATAGGTCACTGCAACGCGCACTCCATTGATTGTATCATTGACAATTTCATGCCACACAAGAATCGAGAAGGGATAAAACCGTTTGACCCCTTCTTTTTCAAGGGCAATGCCAAGGTCTGTATCCGAGAGGAATGATACGGATTGGAGGCTCACAAACGTTGGCGCATCGATTGACGGTATTCCATCCCGTGGCGGTCCGCCACTCACAATTTCATCGGGTGATATGGTGCGACGTACGCCCTGTGGCTCACTGCTCGTTTGAGATTTTCGATCTTCCTCCTGCTGAGTCAAGGAGGGGGGCACCCCTGCCGCCTGCTTTTGTAACGCAAGCCAACCAATAACAGCAACGAGTACTCCGATTGATATCACGATAGCTGCTATGGTTGGCTTTCGCATACCTCTCTGCGTTACACTATATGCAAAAGCTCCTTTAGTTTGGCGGGGTCAAATCCCACTGAAATACTGCCGTCGATATCTATGACGGGAACGCCTGTCTGTCCAGATTTTTCAAGAGCTTCACTCATTGCCGCTTGGTCTGTTGTAACATCACGCTCAGTATATTCGACCGCGTGTTCCTTAAAAAATGCTTTTGCCATTTTACAATACCCACACGTCGGGGTCGTGTAGATGGTAACGTGAGCCATAGGTTTATCTGTTTAATAATTAGTTTGAATAAAATGAGAGGAGATTTTTAAAGGAGAACTTTTTATCCTTCAAAAAATTGATCAGGGAAACTACAGGTGCGCTTTCTTTTCGCGCCCTATAGCAGACCATCTGTCCCATGCGTTCCTTAAGAAGAAGCCCCGCGAAATCCAGAATTTTCAACTGCTGGGACGCCGCGGGAACGGAAATATCTAAAATCTCCGCAACGTCTGTCACGCAGAGCTCTTCACATTCGAGAAAGAGTTGGAACATCCGGAACCGGGTCGGATCACTCAGTGCGTCAAACATCCGCGCAAGCGCCTCATTGCGCTCTTCCTTCCTATGCACATGGTCTTTCAGCTCTTTAATTTGTTTTTTTGTGAGCATAGTATTTTTCAAAAAATCGCAGGAGTGCACCGATTTGACCTTCTTCCAAATGTACGACGGGCCTCTTTTCTTTAATGAGAGAAAGTGCGTCTTGAACTGACTTTCCTGTTGATATGAGATATGCGGCGACAAGCGTTGGCGCGCGTCCATGCCCGTTTTTACAATGGACGTAGATTTTTTTGCCAAGCGACAGAACGGATTCAATAAATGCAGCTCCGGTATGCATTTGGTCATCAGTCGGTGGCGTGTGGTCTGTCACGGGAAGCCAGAGATACGATTCTACGCCGAATGGCGCATCAACACGGTTTTCTTCAAGTGAAATATCGACCGTGATTCCTGACGAGAGAAGTTTTTCGCTAAAATGCGACTGACAACACTGATTCGTACCGATGGTGATTGACTCGGTAATAGTTGAAAATTCAAACCCTTCTGTATGCTTGTCTTCTGTCATATGATTTGTAGTAGATATCCAATAAAAATGAGAGCAAGACCAAGAATTCCTATTTTTCGTTCAATGTCCATGGACTTCGTGACAGAAGTGTCAATGATCGCCTGCGTAGAGACCCGATGGTGCACCATGAGAGCAGAAAAACCAATGAAGAGCGTGCCTACTGTTTGAAGTGTTAATCCAACAACCTGAGAGGTCATACGATCTTTTTTATAGAGAGAGGCGGCGCTGCATGATGTTCACACAAATCTCCGTGTATTTTCGAATGCTCGTACGCGCTCGTTGCGGCAACAGCGCCCAGTGCAGCGGCAACAATATCTTGTTTGAATTTGCCAAAGTGATTCACAATATCTCCTGCGGCAAAGACGCCGTCGACATTGGTGCGCATCATGTCATCTGTTGCAACGTACCCGTATCGATCAAGTGAAACGCCAAGCGATTGGGCGAGTCCCACATTTGGAACAGCCCCAATTTCGACAAACAAACCATCCACAATTAAATCGCGTGAGCTGTTGTACTCTTTTGAAAGAGTGATCTTCTCAAGCTTTTCACCTCCCACGATCGTCTCAGCCGATGTCTCAAAAAGTATCTCGACTTTGTCACCGAGTTTTTTCATCTGATCAAGATTGATCGGCTCTGCATTCAGCTCCTTTCCGCGGACGATCAGATAAATTTTATCAACATATTCTGCGGCCAAATTAATTCCTTTAATGGACGCGTCCCCTCCGCCGACAAGAGCGATCGCCTTCCCTCGATATAATGGACCATCGCACGTGATACAGTAATGCACGCCCTTACCGGTAAGCTCTTTTTCATGTGGCAATCCGAGCCGGCGACGTTCGGCGCCGAGCGCAAAAATCAGTGAGGCGCTTTCAAACGAGCCTGCGTTGGTCTTTACACTGAAGCAATGACTTTCACGCGATATCGACTCGACATGATCGTCGCGAACCTCCACGCCAAGTTCCATTGCTTGCTCTTTCATGAGCACCATGAGATCAAAGCCATCAATGGCTTTTACGCCCGGATAATTTTCGATTTTCCCAGCCAGAGCAGTCTCGCCACCGAATGATCCTCCAAGAATGAGTGTTTTGAGTCGGTACCTGCCGGCGTAGAGTCCCGCAGAAAGCCCGGCAGCGCCAGACCCGATAATGATGAGATCATGCATAGCTTTCTGTTTTTAAAAAATATTTTTTAACACACTCGACTTCGCCACTATATGATTCGAGTTGTTCTTTTGACATAATCTGTTTGAGACTCCCATCACTCTCTTCTTTTAAAACAACGGGGAGAACCATGTTCTCCTTGTTTACAAACTCCTGAAGGGCGACTGGAACTTCATCCCTATGAAAAAATGTTGCGGGAATATCGAGTGATTCCACAAATGTTTTCCAGGATGGTTTTTCGAAAATCGGTCCGTGCGTGATAGTGCACAGAGCGCATGAACTTTTGCCGCCAGCCATTTTTGCAAGCGCGCCGGGAATATTCCGCATGATTCCAGAATTTGCGCTATAGATAAAGATAAGGCGTTCCATAGGATTATTGGATTAGAGAACGAATATCACTCTCTTGAATATCCCCTGGAATGGTGCGAATAATCGCACCATCTACGGCAATAAGAACATGCATGTTAGTATAGCGCACATCAAATTGTCGCGCTACATCCCCTGACGGATCAAGGGCGATCGGAAATGCGAGTGAATAATCAGAAGCAAATTTTCGAACAACGCTCGGATCTTCCTGTAAATTGATACCGATCACCTCAATTTTATCGGTGTATTTTTTGTATAACTCGCTAAGGTGTGGCGCATTTCGTCTGCAATTCGGACACCATGTCGCAAAAAAATCCAAGATCACTGGTTTTTTCCCACGGTAGTCGGCAAGAGAGATTGTTTTTCCGTCGACTGTCGTGAACGATGTATCACCGATAGACGAAATTGCGTTCTCAACCGTGTCTACTGATCTCTTTGATGCAGTAGAAGGCTGCTGCGCGCTCAATGCCGATATAATACCGATAGCAAAAATGACAGCTAACACTCCTCCACCGATCATAGCAAGACCATTGTTCATACTTATTATTAAATAGTTAAGCAACTACTTAACTATAGACCCGGGAAACTCAGCCGTCAAGTCGCCTCTCTGTTGATAACTTCTCTGTCATGCTTCGTGGTGATATGGTGATCTGTTCTTCTGAATCTTACTCCAAGAACGGAAAAAATAATTTTACAAAAATTCTATTGCCTTCCAGGGTGAGGAGAGCGATAGAAAGCCCCGTTACGAGCATAACTACTCCGGCAATTTTTTTGATGAGCGGCAATACAGGAGCAATGGAGCGCGCGATACTCTCCCGAAACAAAGCGATGACAAGAGTAAATGTAACCATGAGTACGCTCATGGTAAGGGCAAATATGATGAATGCGGACAGGGCGCCAGCAAAACTAGCTGTCGAAAAAGCATAGAGCATAAGACCAAGTAGAATCGGTCCTGTGCAGCCAATCGCCGCTCCGTTGTAGAACATGCCATAGAAAAAGGTGTTCTGGGTAAAGCGAGAGCGAAACTGGCCGACAGCACGCTCAAGGAACGGAATGAACAGCGGCTTATCGAGAATGGCAAAGAGCCCAAAGTATGCGATTGCAAATCCTGTGGCAATGCGCACGCCCAGGATAAGAGGAATATCATCGCGGGGATCCTTAGCAAAGGGAACGGCAACGCCCAAAACGGCAATGGCAAGTCCGATGATGAGATTGACAGTCAAAATGCCGAGAGAGGCGATCATGCCAAAATACAAGGCCCTGCCGAAACGTTTGTCGGTATTTTCGGCATCTCCAGTCAGATGATGTGCTATATACGCGGGCAAAACCGTGAACGAACAGGGCGAAAAGAATGCGGCAATACCGAATATGATTGCAAGAAGAGGCAGTGAGAATGCGCTAAATCGCTCTGGCATCATCACGGCATAAATGAATTTTAAAAATCCGAAATAATAGCCTGCAAATCCGATAAGCGCCAGAACAACAAGCACGAGAATAAATGGGATTATCGCTTTGTTATTTTTAAAACCATTTGTCATACAATGTTAATTCAACACGAATTACAAACGTTGTTTATCTTTCGTGCAGCTAAGTATATGGCAATAAGCATCAGCAGCGTTATACCGGCAAAAAAATAAAAACGATACTCAAGCACAAAAATCACACCGCCAAATCCTATCCCGAAAATAGCGAAAAGCGGGGCAAGACACGAAGCGCAAGACGCCGTACCGGCGATACCGGCAAAAAGAGCACCGAGCCCTCCAGCGGTTGCCGTGCTGACACCTTCCATCTTTCTCTTTTGCCGCATACTATACACCTGCATTGTTATGAAAAGCGAGGAAAGAGATGATAAAAGAATAAGCACTCCATAATCACGAGCGGTTAAAATCTCAAGCTGGATTGCTAATGTATTGCCAGCGACCGTCCAAACAGGAATAAAAATCAGGAGAGCAAAGAACACGAAAAAGGAGGCGAGAAAAAGAAAGATGTAATTTCTTTTTTCAAAGACAATCCTTATGGCAAAGAAAATTGTTGTAAAAGGATATATCACATTCATTTTGTTTCTAGCGCTTTGGAAAGACTTATGAAAAACAGAATGCTAAAAACAATGAACAGAGGAATAAAATAGCTTTTCACAAACGCTCCTGCCGCCGATCCCGCAAGTAATGCGGCAAGAATAAACAGATGGCACGGACAAGTCATCACAGCGAATGTCCATGCCAGCGCATTTTTAAAAATTTTTATGTTCATTTTTCTACTTCGCGCCCAAGCGCTCCAGAGAGTCTTTAATAAGACCAATCGGCATATACTCGTAAAATGTATCTTTATAGAAAACGGGGCGGCATCCGCTTGCATGATAATTCGTGATTTTCAATGCTGCCGGGTCGATATCTTTACCGTTGATAAGAAGTTGCGGCGAGCCGGCAAACTTCCACTGCCGTGCCTCTTCGTCAGTGCCCACGAATATCTCTTGCACTTCATACTGAAGGTTCTTTTCCTGCGCGAGTTTTTCAATATCTTCTTTGAGGTTTTTCCAAAAGTTGCACTCAGAGTTATGAAGGATGGTAAAAGTGTAGTTCATAGTAGCTCGAAAAAGTTTTATTTCTTAATATGGCATCGCTTGCAAAAGCGCTTTACATGACTGTCCATAAGCGATAGTAGCGGTTTAATGGTCTCGGTATTTATAGCATAGACCCTTTCCCTTCCGTTCTGTTCGAGGGTGACAAAATGACACGCAAGCAGCCGAGTGAGATTATGGGAAACAGCCGTTTGCTCAAGGGCGGTTCCTTTAACGATATCGGACACTTTTTTCGGTCCGCTGCGGGCGAGAAAATGGATGATTTTCAAACGATTCTCATTTGCCAATGTCCGAAAG
>JACQRZ010000005.1 GCA_016206235.1 Candidatus Uhrbacteria bacterium | reverse complement strand
AGAGTTTGAAGAGTTTAAAAAGAGCGCAATCCATAAGTACGCAATATTATTACATGGACAAAATCAAAAATTCCTGACATCAATAAGATTGTGATCGGCCTTCCAGCTTACGGCTACCATGGTAAAACAGGTGAGTATGCCATTACGATTGATACTCTCGAGCAATCAAAGCGATATACTGGATTTGCAACGGCCAAGCGCGATCCGAATTCATACGAAATGCGTTGGAGTTACGGTGGTGTATCGTACACCTATCAAGATACAACGGGCCTTAACTTGAAGCGCGAGCTTATTGAGTCGCAAGGCATCAAGCATATCTCTGTGTGGCACTTAGGCGGCAACGCATGGTTTTCTGGAAAAACTGAACCTGCTCTCACGCAACCGACCCAGCCCGCACCCTGCACTTGTCCTCAAAGCTAACCTCGCCCCATGAAAAAATACCCTGAGCATGTCGCCCTTCGAGATTCCTCAGGGCGACTATGAGATGATCGAATAGTCGAAGGGTATTTTTAATTTTGCGTTACAGCACTTCTGCCTGATAACATCTCTCGCAATATACCTTTTCGGGCCTATCTGGCGTGTACGTGATTTCAGTTTTTATTGCTCTATGTGACCGTCCTTCTCAAGTGCGGGATCAACATCAACATAAAAATTTCGCTCCCACGCATGCTTTTTCAACTCATCCATGAGCCCGGTTGATAGCTTCCTCTCATCAGACACTGCCGCATTCGCATCAACATATGCAACTTTCCTGGTTCCAGGAATGACAGTTGAAATTGCATCGAAGGATAGTATATAGCGCAATGCAAGCTCGGGTAGGGTTTGCGCCTCGGCTCCGAGCAGTGCTTTGAGGTTTTTTGTACGCTCAACAAATTCCGGAAGCCGTTCTTTTGAAAAATAGTGAGACCTCAACTCATCATCGAAACGGGAATCAAGGGTAATGTGCCCAGTCAACCCGCCTTCATCCAAAGGAACTCGCGCGATGACACCAATGCCGTGATCTTTTGCGTAGGGGAGCAACCGCTCGGTTGGCTTTTGATGGAAGATGTTGAAGATACATTGAATCGTTGCAATAAGGCCTGTATCAAGTGTCTTCAAGCAGTTGCTCGGCTGATAATCATTGATGGAGATTCCCCAATGCAGTACTTTCCCTTTTTTCGTAATCCGACTAATCTCGTCTTTCCACTCATCTTCGCGCGCAAAATCATCTTGCCACACATGGAACTGCATGAGATCGAGCATTTCGATTCCAAGACTTTTCAAGGACTCGTCTACAATTCCCTCGATATATCCCTTGGGGAATACCTCGGAAATAGAAACGCCTTTTCGTGCGGGCCACTTTCTGTTTTTGCATGGAATCTTTGATGCGATGATCACCTTGTCGCGATTACCCGATTCTTTTATAAACTTGCCTATCAATTCTTCTGATGAATGCTTGCCTATGCTGAGATTGTCAACGCCGAAACGCCCATATACCCACGCGGTATCAATAAAATTTCCACCAAGTTCGACAAATCTATAGAGCGCTCGCATGCTTTCTTTCTCGTCGGGCGCATCCCATCCCCATGGATTTCCGGCCAATTGCCAGGTCCCCATGCCAACTTCCGACACATTCAATCCAGTTTTTCCAAGTGGTCTATATTTCATACGTGGTGTAGTTAGATAATTTCGCTTTGATAACATGTCTCGCAATATACCTTTTCGGGCCTATCTGGCGCGTAGGTGGTTTCGAATTGGACGGGGCATCGCCCTGCATGGCTGTGATTTTCTAGTTCACACATGCACTGGCGGTTCCAGAGAGTGTGAGGGTTGCGAAGTGATCGGCGGGCATCGTATCGGCACTGCGGGCATTGGGTGGGAAGTGGAAGCTCCTTTGAACGATAAAATGCGAGCTCTGCCGTAACAATGCGGTAGTTACGCTTACATGCGCGACATGCGAACACCTCGTTTACTATTAAGTCTGGAACGTCTGTAATTATCTCCGAGACTTCGACAAGTGTTTCTCGACCTGTCGTTCCTGGCATTGCATCCTGCCACTTAAAGCCAAGACTTATTGCCTGCTCTTTTGTAAGGGGAGTATATTCATGCGCCAAAGTTTCATTATACCCAAATGGTGAAATTGACGGCGAAGGCAAATGGCCCCATTCGCCAGCTTCCCGCATGTGGGCGATGATTTTTTTCTTTAGTTGCTCATATTCACTCTGTGTATACTGCCTGTTTAAAATACAGTGTTTCTTGTTTCGTACACCTGTGCAGCCAAATATTTCAAATGAAGAATGGCAATTATAACTATAGTACGCATACTGACAACCCCAAACAACGAAACATGCGATGTTGTCAGCTCCATTCGCACCCGTGTCAAGACAGAGATATCCTCGCTCCAAGCCAAATCCAACTCCATAGCCATCGTAGACATCGATAAGGTTTCTGCCGCCGTTAATGCAATACGCCACATCAGTCAACTCATCTCGAAGAGCAAAGGAATAACGGACATTTTGTCCGCCCGTAAGTGTATCGCCGGTGCACGATTCGCATGTAATGATGTTTGCGTACTTATGGATTGCGCTCTTTTTAAACTCTTCAAACTCTCTCTTAGTTTTTTCAATGCCTGACCGCGTGTCAAGACGTAGCTCGGCCGCTCTTTTTTTATACTCTTCGGGTGTATACGGCTTATTAAAAATATAATACTGCTTGTGTCTTAAGTTGGTACATCCAATACAGTTATCACAATCTTTGCAGTCAAACAAAAACCATGAGTTATTACATCGTTCGGATTGGATGCAGTATTTTGAATCAAAACAATTATTCGACTGCACCAGCTCGTAACACTGTTGGCAGTCACCTGTTTCGAGCATATCGACCGAATCTTTATCGCCAAATGAAAGATCGCTGTACATAACGTTTTCATCTCCCCACGACGCAAATGTTAGGTATGAGTTCTTCATACTGCCAACATGATTGCAGTAGAGACTATTTTCGCTGTTACCATTAAAAATAGCGGCTAACGGCGTAATGCGAAGCAGCTCGTTGAACTGCTCGGCAAACGTTTTTGAGAAGTCAAAATCCATGCCGTGCTCAAAAGGATCCCAAGCAGCGCTCCACCAATAATCGCGGTCATAAACAATATATGGACTGTCCGGAGAAAAAATAGAAATGATGGGCTTATTTGTTGCGCTGCACTTTCTACTATAGAGCGTTCGTTGATTGCGCCATATTAAAAGATGCTGGCGCCGACAATCCGCGCAAAGCACAGGATGAGGCACGCCCATTTTTTCATAAAACAGACTGTCTTGGTCTGTAACAGTAAATTCTTTTTTACACTGCGTACATGTATTCATAAAAAGTCTTATTTTCGCCGCTTCAACATAGTCTGAAGAGGAATGATGCCGAGCGCCCATGGAAAAACAGACAAGACGACAGGGATAAGAATAGAGGGGGATGGAAAGTAGGTTGCCGCAAGATAAATGGCGAGCGTAAAATTCATGTATGCCAAGCACACCAGGCTTGCAAGGCGCTGTTCGCGGTTGAGCCATGGAATGCCCCAATAGCCAACGGCGTGGGTCGCGATGAAAAAGACCGCAAGTACCGCAAGCACCTCGACGAATTGACCGGGATTCCCAAGCAGCGCTCCGGATTGCTGCGAGATAACACTCGTGATGAGAAGTCCGAGAAGGAAAATTGAGAACGGTTTTGTAAAAGAAAGGAAAGGTTTTATTTGCTTTTCAAAAAAATGACGTGTGAGCTGCGCGAGTATAAATGGCAAAATAATCACGAGTAGCAATGAACCAATCATAGAAAGGAGGGGAACAACCACCTCCGAGCCTGCCAGTGCTTTTATGACGATGGGGACCGTAAACGGCGCAAGAAGCGAAGTGACGACGGTAATAATAAGGGCAAAACTCACCGAGCCGCCGATAATCTCTGCGAGAAGTGGCGAGGTCATGCCCGCTGGCATTGCCGCCAACAAGAGCAGTGCAACGCTTGAGTCAAGATGAAAGAGCTTCGCGGCGCCAAAGGTTAACGCAGGGAAAATGATAAGCATGTACAAAGCCGCGATGGCAATCGATGGGGCGCTTTTCAATTCCCGAGCAACGTGGCGGCTGTCGATCTTGAGTGAAGACAAAAAAAAGATAATCTGAAGAAACAGTGTAGTATACGGCGCAAACGCATTTCCTAAAAAAGGAAATGAAAGCCCTAAGCCGATAGCAAGCAGGGCAACAACAACATACGACTGTAAAAGATAGTGGAGAATATTCATATACTTATAAACACCGCGCGGCATCCCAGTCGATAAGACGTACGATAGGAGTAAAGCGTTCCGGCTCTTTCAAAAAATCAAGTACGTCGAATGAAATTGCGCTTGATTGAGCTGGAAGCGTGTTAACGTTATTTCCCTTTGCTAGCTGCGTATCCAGCCATTTTTTTTCAACAAATTCAACGGTAAAATTTTGATCGTGCGGATGGCCATGAGTAATTCCCTCGCGTTTGAGCGCTTGAAGAATTTCATGTCCTTTTTTATACAGCAGTGCGTTTAGTGCCGGGCTATCGTATTGCTTCAAGCGTCCGAGTGTAGTGCCGCAATAGCGAGAATAGGCTCGCTTCATATCGTGCGGCCGGGTGGTTGGCAGCGCGAGAATAGGGGCGACTGGAATTCCTTTTTCAGCTGCCGCTCGCCATGCATCAGCTCCTGCTGATGGTATATCATTTATAAAGGTAGCGGAAAAAGAACGTGATGTGTCACTATTCTCGTTTGGTTGTATAAGAAGAGTGAGCTCGCTTCCTCCTTTTAACATTTTTAATGAGCACGACACGTGGCCTTGCTCAAGTGAATCGAGAAAACGTATGGTTGAATGTGAGAAAAAAGCTTGCTTCTGGAGCGATAGAAGCAAGAAGGAAAGCGCAGTGTCTGGTATCTTTGCAAATACTGCCACGATGCGGTTCTTTAGCTCATTCTTATCCTCATCTTCCAGATCACAAAACGTATCCAATTCTTCGAATGCTCTCTCATATAACATTGTGAAAGCATGCCGATCGCTGCTTTTCGATTTTTCTTCTTTTTGTTGAATCAGTAAAAGCTCCTCGTTGGATAATGTTGGAAAGCTCTCCTTTTTATCAAACGCAAGACGCCATTGTATTTCTGGTAGTAGGGCGCTATTGCTGAGCTCTTTCTTAAAATGCTCTTCAACCCATGCAGCTCCACCATTCCGTACTATAGCATCAAGCAAGAGAAGGTGGGCGGGACTTGGGATTTTGATTGCAGAAACATCGAGAGCGTGTGCAATCCACTCTCCAAGCCCTGCCTCCGCAACCTTTGTTGCTATCATATAAAAATCTGTAGACAGCGGGATATGCTTTTGAAGTTTTCCTTTTACCCACTCGAGTCCGCCGCCGTCAATGGCTGAGGCGAAAATAACCTCGTGATCGCTGTTTGAAATATCAAGTTTGTCATCGAAGTGCTCGCGCACCCAACTGGCATTATGCGATGCCAATACGGAAACGTTATCAAGGATATCTGTGGTATCAAGTTTTACTGAATCGCAATTTATATATTCGTACAAGCGGTCGCGCACTCCTGTCTCAAACATGGGAGAAATAAGACTCCAATCTCTCTGAATATGAAGTCGTGCAGTCCCTAATTGATCGAGTATCCATGAAGCTCCATCTGAGCCCGAGTGTGCGAGGCTTCGTAAAATATCCCTGTGACTTTCCGAGTCAGTATTCAAGGGCGTTCCTTCTACGCATTTTATCACCCACACAGGCGCTCCTTCTGCTACGACAGATAAAAAACGAACGGTTTGAGGTAGTGATGGGTCAAGATTGGCGAACTGGCTGGAGAAACGACGCACAAATTGCTGGGCGCCAATAAGATCAATAAGGTTGCGGGTTTTCTTCAAATCCTCCAAGGGATCAAAATATGAAGCAAGAAGATCAATCTCGCTACTGATGCGTGACCAAAGAGAATGAATCGGCTCGTGCTCTGTCTTTGGAATCACAAAAGGTTCGTTCTTCATGCTTTCATTCATAGTGTTGCTGTTTGTTACTTTATAGGTTAACAATACTCCAAAAAAAGGCAAACAAAAAAACGTGATTGCTTACGTTCTTTTGGTGATTATCGTTTTACTACGGGGCACGTGCTAATGCTATTCTCTCATATGGACCTACCGGGAATCGAACCCGGACCTCAGCAATGCGAATGCTGCGTAATACCATTTTACTATAGGCCCTCGTGTCCCCGGAGGGAATTTTTCAAGACATACTCTCCCCAGCAGGAATCAAACCTGCATCAAGGGCTTAGGAGTCCCTTATTCTATTCATTGAACTATGGGGAGCTAAAATTGTTGCCCGGCAGAGCCGGGTCCGGCTTTGCCGGAAACTACGAGGGCTCATGGACTGCGTTATGATGGCATGTCTGCGATTTTTGGCAACCCCTTGCGCGCGGGTTTTTTGTCGTGCTCACGTGCTACGGCATCTTCAACAATCATCTGTCGCTCTGTTATCGATACAACCTGATCTCTATGAATGAGAAGCTCGTTACGACTTAACAATTGCCGTACGCGATATTGCAAAATGCTTTGCATATCACAATCAATGACGCAATCGACGATACGCCCAAGGTAGATACCGCTTTGCGTTACTACACGAAGCGAAAAAAGGACTTTTTTCGAAATTCGCATAGTGTTACTAATATAAGAATTAGGCGGATTTCTTTTTGAAGAAAAAGAGTTGTTGCGCAATGCCAAGGAGCGTCTGCACCGACCAGTAGAGCCCCAAGCCGCTTGGGAACTGATAACTAATAAACCCCGTAAGCACTGGCATCATATAGAGCATTTGCTTGTTCATAATGGTAGCAAACTCTTCTTCTTTGCCCTTTTGGGGTTTTGGCATGGCCGGCATCATCATTTTGGTCTGAATAAACTGCAACGCGCCAGTTATAACAGCAATAACAATATTGTGGTTTTGCGTTACGCTAAACCATCCAAGAAACGTGTGGTTCAATGTGCCGGGATTTGCAACAAATGAGTACAGAAGGTTCAAATCCTTTGCTTGAATGCCATTTTGAAAGACATAAAAGAGGGCGATAAGAAACGGGAGTTGGATAAGTAAGGGCAGGCATGACGCGAGAGGATTCACATTGTGTTCTTTAAAAAGCGCGACTTGCGCTTGCATGAGTGCTTGCTTGTCGTCCTTGTGTTTTTCTTTGAGCTCTGCAATAAGCGGTTGCATCTTTTGCATTTCTGCCTGTGCCTTAATTTGCTTCCATGAGAGAGGGAAGAGCAATGCCTTAACAACAATTGTCAGAACAACTATCGCGATTCCAAGGTCGTGACCTGGTAACGAGTTATAAATAAAAATGAGAAGGTTGAGAAGCGGTTGGTAAAAAAAGAGGATGAAGAGGTCGTACATAACTTAAAAATATCCAATAACTAATTTCTAATTCCCTAATAATGTAAAAAGTTTAAAGTCTTTAAAGGTTAGT
>JACQRZ010000062.1 GCA_016206235.1 Candidatus Uhrbacteria bacterium | reverse complement strand
GTATAAAATGTCTAATGTCTAATTCCTAATTTCCAAATAATTCCAAAATCTTTAACTATTAATACATTAATGGGGAATTGGATGTTGGCAATTGGAAATTTATTCGATTGATTCTTCTTCCTCGGATTGTTGAGCACTCTTCTTTTTCACAAGATCAACATCGAGACACAAGCCTTTCAATTCACGCACCAACACATTAAATGCTTCTGGCACGTTCAGCTTCATAATTGGCTCGCCTTTAATGATTGCCTCGTACGCCTTTGAACGTCCTGTTACGTCGTCAGATTTAATCGTCAAAATTTCTTGGAGTGTATGTGCGGCACCATACGCTTCGAGCGCCCACACTTCCATTTCTCCAAAGCGCTGGCCTCCAGACTGCGCCTTACCTCCCAATGGTTGCTGAGTAATAAGGGAGTACGGGCCAATGGATCGCTGGTGAATCTTATCTTCAACCATGTGAATGAGCTTCATCATATACATCTTTCCAACAACCGTTTTTTCTGCAAATGGTTCGCCCGTGCGCCCGTCGTACAGTTGACGCTTACCGTCGGGCGTCAAACCGATCTTTTCCAAGAGCTCTTTAATTACTGTCTCGGGGATTCCGTCAAGCGCAGGAGTAGCAATATTGGTGTGCATTTTTCGAGCAGCCATACCAAGGTGTGTTTCCAGAATTTGGCCGAGGTTCATACGAGAGATAACGCCAAGCGGACTCAAGATCACATCAACGGGTCGGCCATCGGCAAGCACCGGCATATCTTCCACAGCTACGACACGCGAAATAACGCCTTTATTTCCGTGGCGGCCTGCCATCTTGTCACCGACCTGAATTTTTCGCAGGTGAGCAACGGTAACCTGAACATTTTTAATAACGCCTGATGGAAGTTTATCGCCGTTCTCGCGCGAGAAAATTTTTACATCAATAACCTTGCCGTGCTCACCATGCTCAAGATAGAGTGATGAGTCGCGAATATCTTTTGCCTTTTCACCGAAGATCGCGCGAAGTAACTTCTCTTCAGGTGAAAGTTCTGTCTCTCCTTTTGGGGTAATCTTTCCAACCAAAATGTCGCCTGATGAAACCTCGGCGCCAATGCGTACAATGCCGTCTTCATCCAAATCTTTCAGTTTTTCTTCACTGATATTGGGGATATCGCGCGTGATAATTTCTGGTCCCAACTTGGTATCGCGTACAGCAATGGAATAATTTTCAATATGAATTGAGGTGAAACGATCGTCTTGCACGAGGCGCTCAGAAAGCAAAATAGCGTCTTCATAATTCCCAAGTTCCCACGACATAAACGCAACGATCACGTTCTGCCCTAATGCGAGCTCCCCTCCTTGCGTCGCCGGACCATCGGCAAGGATGTCTCCTTTCTTCACTGAGTCGCCCTTTGAAATGATTGGTTTTTGGTTAATGCAGGTACTTGCATTTGATCGCAAAAATTTTGTTAGTGGATAGCTATGAATATCGCCACTCTGCGCCTGAACCGTAATCTGATCTGCTTCAACACCAATTACATTTCCATCACTTTCCGTTACCAACATGCGGCCTGAGTCATACGCTGAGCGCGCTTCAATGCCAGTTCCCACAAGCGGCGCTTGCGGACGCACTAACGGCACTGCTTGGCGCTGCATATTAGTACCCATCAATGCACGAGCTGCATCATCATGCTCAAGAAATGGAATAAGCGATGTTGAAACGCTTACGATCTGATTTGATGCGACATCCATGTAGTCGATAGCATCAACTGAATCAAGGGCTGGCTGGCCATATTTTCGAACCTCTGCCTTCTCGTTAATAAAATAGCCGTTCTCATCGAGCGGGGTTGTAGCTGCTGTTGTAATATGGCGCTCTTCAACAAACGCATCCAAGTACACAACTTCATTTGTCACGCGCGGTCGCAGGGTGCCGTCTTTGTGAGACTCCTTGATCACTTTTCTAAATGGCGTCTCGATAAAACCAAATTCATTCAGTCGTGCGTGCGATGAAAGATGGCCGACCAAACCAATGTTGGGACCTTCAGGTGTTGCAATCGGACAGATGCGGCCGTAGTGGGTTGGGTGTACGTCACGCACTTCGAATCCCGCTCGCTCGCGACTCAGTCCCCCGGGGCCAAGCGCTGAAATTCTTCGCTTATGCTCAAGTTCAGACAACGGATTTGTCTGATCCATAAATTGCGAAAGCTGCGATGACATAAAAAACTCTTTCACGGCAATAATCACTGGTCGAGCGTTGATCAATTTTGTCGGAGTAATGGCAGTAACATCAAGCGTACTCATGCGGTCTTTGATAATGCGCTCCATGCGCGCAAGACCGATGCGGAACTTATTTTGAATAAGCTCGCCAACACTTCGGATTCGTCTATTCCCAAGATGGTCGATATCATCGGGTTCAACCTGGGTAATGTTGTACTTGATGATCTCCTTGATAATAGAAATGATGTCTTCTCGCTTGAGTACGCGTCCCTCTTTGGTCTTTGGACTGAAATCAAGTGAAAACCGCTGATTCATTTTGTGTCGGCCAACACGGCCAAGGTCGTAGCGGTCGAATCGAAAGAACATGTCGTGAATCAAAGAACGCGCGTTGTCTGCCGTTGCCATATCGCCAGGACGAATACGTTTGTACACCTCAACAAGACCGGTCACATCATCTTTGGAAACGTCTTTGGCAATTGTTGCTTCGATGAAACGGACATCAGGATGAGTGTCTGCATCTTTGAAAAGGCTCAAAAGCTCCTCATCGGCGCCGTAGCCGAATGCGCGCAACAGTGCTGTTACGGCCACTTTGCGTTTGCGATCGATTTTAACATAGATGACATTATTCTCGTCTGTTTCAAATTCGAGCCATGCGCCCCGGTTTGGGATAAGCTTTGCTCCATAAAAACGCTTCTCAGCTCCTCGGAAGGCCTGCGAGGTAAAAAAGACTCCGGCAGAACGGATGAGTTGCGATACGACGACACGTTCAACGCCATTGATGATAAATGTGCCTCGATCGGTCATGAGGGGAAAGTCGCCAAGATAGATGTCTTGGTCCTTTTCCTCGTTGGTGCGCTTATTTGCAAGGCGCGTCTTAATCCAGAGCGCGCTTTCGTACGTCAGGTTTTTTGCAAGACTCGTCTTCTCATCGAACTTTGGCTCATCAAGATAGTAGTCCAAAAAAGAGAGCTCAAGGTCTCTGCCAGTGAAATCCTTGATAGGTGAGACTTCGTCAAGAAGTTCGCGAAGGCCAGAATCCAAGAACCATTGATATGAGTTTTTTTGAACCTCAACGAGATCAGGAAGAGGAATAACGCTATGTGCTTTTGTAAAAAATTGCCTCGTTTTCTTCCACTCGCTCATAGTGTATAAAATTAGCCTTCTTAAAAAAACAAAAAAATTTTCACCACGCTCTTTGCTATGGTGAATGAGTACTGGAATATTTACATTTTTCGACTCATGAAGCTATTGAACTCACGAAAAAAAGTCGATCTATGGGTAGTGTCTAGTATACCAAAGTCTTTTTTTGTGTCAAGCAATAGCATTGTTCACGCTTTTTGTATCATATTTAAGCGTCATTCCTACAAAAAGCTTTTATTTTAAATGAAAAAATGATGAGTACGATAATGTATCAACAGTTTTGGTATACATTTCCACAGGTTATCCCCAATTTTTTCCTTATATTTATATGGATGAGAATGGTTTTCCACAATAATATCCCTAAAAGAAGTTCTATTAACGCCTATAAAATCGTGCACAACATATGAGATCGTATATTTATAACCAAAGTTGAGTAAACTACTTTTTCCTTATAATTTCAACGATTTTCTTGTATCATATTTGTACTCAGATCAACAATGTCATTCCCGTGAAGACGGGAATCCAGCATTCGGTAGAGGTAAAGCTTGAGCTTGTCCGGTTTTTCATCAACGTTTATCGGCTGCCACCCCTCAATTGGCCATGCATACGTGATAACTCGGGCTCCCTCCTTAAGTTCCTTTTCAAGCTTTTCTTTAAGTCGAGCCTGCATCTGGGGTAGAAGATAAAAAAAGACGGTATCTGCATTACTGAGATTGGAAGTCCAAAGATTACGATACTGTATCGAGCTCAACGGAATACCCTGGAGGAAACACCGGAGTTTGGCAAGAAGATAGGGTAAAATAGATATTTCATACCCGGTACTTTGCGCTCCCCTTTGTGCTACAGCACATACAATGCGTCCGTCACCACAGCCAAGGTCGTAGAATCTCTCGCCAGGGCGTATATTGGCAAACTGACAAAAGCGCTCAATGTCGTACTTCCTCATAGGAAGCCATGGCGCGGCACTATATCCCGCATACGCAAACGTTCCAAGTATAACAAAGAGAACTAATAGAATAATGATTGTAAACATTGAAACTTGCTATTTCATGCTCTCGGGCAGATTCGAACTGCCATTGCCGGCTTCGGAGGCCGATGTCCTATCCATTGAACGACGAGAGCGTAGTGCCCGCCCTATTGAATACAGTATATATTTCACAGGTGAAAGCACCATATCAAATGTTCCGTGATATGAAAAGATGGTGCCGCCAAAACCTTTTTTAAATTTTGTGATCCCCGCCCAGCTTGCCGCTGGATCGTCCGAAAGCGTTATGCCACCAAAGTCATAGAAGGCGTGACCTCGTTGTTTGGCATCAAAAAGCGCTGCCATATGCAGAGCGTATGGCGCCATCACATGACGATATTCATAAAGACTTCCGCCGTGGAGATAATGTGACGTATTTCCGTAACAAAGAATGAATGCGCCAGCCACTGCCCTACCCTCATATCGAGCTATATACAAACGGCCCTGTGGCTTTTCTCGTGATGCAGATACTGTTGTAGGCAAAAAAAAGTTAAAAAGTGCAGAATAGTACGAAAGAGGATGAAGATGAAATTCATTACGAGACGATGTGGATTGGAGCAGTGCTGTAAACTCGTTTTGTATCTGATCAGTGCACTCATCGCGTGTATTGATCCGTTCAATCACCACTCTTTTTTTTGCAGCAAGTCGAATATTATAGCGACACTTTGGAGACATTTCTGAAAAAAGAACTTCCTCTCCTTTTGAGAGATCAATAAGGAGCACGTCTGTCGGCTGTATTGAGTACACTCTTTTTGCTTTGCGTTTCTTAAGAATTGACTGGATTGTTTTTTGATCACTGGCTGCAGGCTCCACTCGCACAAATGATACATGCAGTGTTTTACCAAGATCACGAAGCGATGAAAGTCTTTGTTCTAAATCTCTCGGCGACTCATATACAGGTCCGCGCGGACAGTACAAGTATGAAAATGGGCCTTTGAGCGGAAGTTGAATCGCAATCAATGGATCAGACGACTCTTCTTTTGGCAAAAGATACACCTTCCTACCAAGACTTTCTTGAAAAAGCCCCCACTCCCGTGTTTGAAAAAATTGGTCGGGCATCATACCGCACTTAAATACCTTAATGCTGCCTTCAGTCGTTCTTCTTCACCAATCAAATCGCGAGGGAGTGACTGCAAAGCTTCACGTGCACGGTTATGTGGGTAGCCAAGATTCGTAAGTGCGTCTAGTATATCCTTGTCGGAAAATTCTTCGCCATCTGCCACAAAAGCATATGCTTTCATGCTGTTTTTTAATTCAACGACAATGCGCTCAGCTGTTTTTGTTCCTACGCCTGAAACGCTCTTTAACAACGTACTATCTCCTTGGGCTATGTTTGCTGTAAGCGCTTGTAACGACGTTACACCCAAAATAGAAAGAGCTGTTTTAGGGCCGACACCAGAAACAGAAAGCAGCTTCTCAAAAAACAACAACGCTGCTTTATCCTCAAAACCATAAAGGTCTTGTCCATTTTCACGAATGTGATGATAAAGATGCAGTTCAATGCCGTCGCCTTTCTTTTTTGCAAGAAGTAATTGGCCACTGACAAAAATACGATAGCCAATATCGTGCACTTCGACGACAAGCGATGTCTCGTCGAGTGAATGAACAGTTCCGCGAAGAAAAGCGAACATATTTCTAGCTTATAGCTTATAGCTGTTAGCTTTTAGTCATCTTTATAATGACCTGGGCATCACCAATAGTAATGAGTGTACCGCCTTCAACTCTTGATTCAGCAAAACTTTTTGCCAAAATGCTTTCTTTGATGCTTTGCTCATGGGAATTCAGCACACTTTTCAGTTCAGAACTATCCGTATGATAGGCTACATCAACTCTATCATGGATCGTGAGTCCTTCGTTTTTGCGTAACGCATTCACTTGTCGAATAAAGTCCCGCGCCATTCCTTCTCTTTTTAATTCATCGCTTACTTGGACACACAAACTCACACCTACGCCACCATCTTCTTTTGATAACCATCCGTCTTGGAATACAAGTGCCTGCGCATCAGAGACTTTTTTAACATTCACTTCGTCAGTAATAATAGATTCAAATTCTTGTGGAAGCTTGGCAGTACATCGCAACTCTGGGAGTGGATGACGGACTTTTATTTTACCCTCGGCTCGCAAGGCGTGGGCAATTTCAACAATCGCTCTCGTCTGATCCATCGCCTCTTCTATGTTTTGATTGATCAATGATTCGTTTGCGACCGGCCACATTTCAAGATGAACAGACTCCTTGAAAGTTGTAAGTTGAAAGTTGTAAGTTGTAAGTTGTAATCGTTGGTAGATTTCCTCGGCGACGAAGGGCGTGAACGGCGCCATTAAACGTGCGAGCGTGCCCAACACCATGCGCAATGTTGAAAGAGCCTGCGCTCTCTCTTCATCTGAATCACTCTTCACGCGCTCACGCGAACGGCGCACATACCATTGCGAAAGATCGGTAATAAACTCTTGAAGAGGACGAACGCTTTCAGAAAGCTCATAGAGTTCCATGTGTTTCGTTACATCCTGAATACACCGCTGAAGTTTGGACACAATCCATTGGTCGAGGACGTTGTCTGAATGCGTATCTTGTTCGTCATCACCGGCAAACGTTTCATAGAATACGACAACATTCCACAACGTATTCACAACCTTGTTATAGGTCTCACGCAAATGCTTTTCCGAAAAATTCATATTTTCTGCGTGCATTACTGGCGATGAGACCAAGTAAAAACGCAAAGCATCGGCTCCATATTTTTCCAAAACATCCAGGGGATCAGGATAATTTTGGAGTCGCTTACTCATCTTCTTGCCGTCTTCAGCCAAGACAATACCATTGACAACGCAGTTGCGAAAAGCGGGAAGAGATCTCTTGACTGGCAAGCACGGCTTGTCGCCCGATGTAAGCGCAGCTGCAAGTACATGGAGAGTATAAAACCATCCGCGAGTTTGGTCTTGTCCTTCAGCGATAAACTCCGCAGGAAATCCCTTTTCAAACTTCTCTTTATTTTCAAATGGATAATGCATCTGCGCATACGGCATGGATCCTGACTCAAACCAGCAGTCCAAAACCTCGGGAATCCGCCTATACGTTTTTCCGTCTTTTTCAATGACAATACTATCGATGTGATCTTTATGAATGTCGTCGATCTTCTGGCCAGAGAATTCTTCGAGTTGCGCAACACTTTCAATACACAACACATCGCCATCCTCGCTTTTCCAAATAGGAAGCGGCGCTCCCCAGTATCGTGAACGGGAAATTGCCCAATCCCGCGCCGACTCAAGCCACTTACCGAATCGGCCTTCTTTCATATGTTGAGGAACCCAACTGATCTGCTCATTGTTTGCGAGCAATTGCTCTTTTAATGCCGTTACTTTTACAAACCAACTGCTGGTTGCATAGTTCAGGAGCGGCGTATCGCAGCGCCAACAATGCGGATAACTATGAACATACTTCTTCTTTGCAAAAAGGGCCTTCTTTTTCGCAAGATATTTAATGATTTCAATGTCGGTGCACGAAGAGTCTTCTTTTGGCTTTACTTCGTGTCCTGCAAAATCCGTTACCTCATTGGTAAACGTGCCGTCCATACTCACATGCTGCACAAAGCCGACGTTTTCGGCAACGCCGAGTTGGTAGTCGTCTTCACCGAATGCTGGAGCAATATGCACAACACCTGTTCCCTCTTCGGTTGATACAAAATCTGCCGTGACAACACGGAATGCGTTTGACGTATCTTTAAAGTATGGAAAGAGCGGTTCATACGAAAGCCCGGCAAGATCCTTGCCTTTTACTGTCTTTTCAGTAATAAAATCTAGGTCTTTTATATCTTCCTGATATGCCTTCAACCGATCTTTGGCGATAATATACTTTGATGTCATTCCGAGCGAACGCAAGGAATCCCGATCCTCCTCGGGATCCTTCGCTATGCTCAGGATGACATACTCAATTTCTGGGCCAACCGCCAAAAGGACGTTCCCAGGCAGCGTCCATGGCGTAGTGGTCCATGCCAGTATGGAAAGAGACTCAACGCCAAATGTTTCTTGCGTATTGGTAAGTTTAAAAGCGACGGTTGCTGAAATATCGGTGATCTCTTTATAGCCAAGTGTTACTTCAAAATTTGACAAGCTCGTAACGCAGCGCGGGCACACATGCATCGCCTTCTTTCCTTCGTAGATCAATCCTTGTTTCCACACTTGAGCAAATACCCACCATACGCTTTCCATGTAGGAGATGTCCATTGTTTTGTACGCGTGTTCCATATCAACCCAGCGCCCCATGCGGCGAATAGTTTTCTTCCACTCTTCCGCGTATTCCAAAACAGCTTCGCGGCACGCATTATTAAATTTCCCAATGCCAAACTTCTCAATGTCCTGCTTACTGGAAAGTTGCAGGCGTTCTTCAATAATATTTTCGATTGGCAAGCCATGGCAGTCCCAACCCCACACGCGCTCAACACGATCTCCTTTCATGGTACGGTATCGAGGAACCACGTCTTTCATAAGTGATGCAACGATATGGCCGTAATGGGGTAGCCCTGTGGCAAACGGCGGGCCATCATAAAACACATACGGACGTGTCTGAGGCCGCTGATCAACTGACTTCTGAAAAATCTGATGTTTGTCCCAATACTCTAATATTTTCTTCTCTCGATCGCTGACAGACATATTCTAAGAATAATTCAAAATACCAAAATACAAATATCAAAATGCAAAGTGATAATGCAAAATGTTAAAATTTTTGATTTTTGATCTTTGATCTTTGATTTTATC
>JACQRZ010000059.1 GCA_016206235.1 Candidatus Uhrbacteria bacterium | reverse complement strand
TTGCCGACGTTGGGCAGTCCTACAATTCCGATTTTCATGGTTATGAAAGCTTGAGTAAATAATGATTCGTCTCGTGTAGACGGAATCCGACTTTTTTATACAGATTGTTTGCCGCGATTCTTTTTGGATTTGTTGTCAGCTCCACAACTTCTACACCTTGTTCACGTGCCCACACCAAAAGACTGTTGAGTATTTTTTCTCCAAGCCCTTTGCCGCGATAGCTTTCATCGACAATCATGTCCTCAATAACTGCTTGTTTCCTTAACAGCGTTTGCCGAGGGAAAATCCAACCCATGCCAACAATCCTTCCGTCAGTGTTTTTTTCAAAGCAAACATACCCTTGAAGCATTGCGTGACGAAGAGATTCTTCACTTACATCTGCTGTTGAGTCAAGTTGCGCGACAAGCGCTCGAATATCATCGATAGATATATCTATCTGCTGCATATTAAAAAGAGCATACTAAAAAAGAGATAAAAAAACAAGGCGATAAAAAAACGCCCATTGGGCGTTTTGTTAGTTTACTACTTTGACCATCGCAAGTCTTTGGATTTGAGCGTAGATAGACTTTGCGTGATTGTATCGGTCGTCGAGAGTCTTTACGGTTGACGCGTCGGAAGAAATGTTCGCCACAAGTGATGCTGCTCGTTCGGCGGTATTTTTCATGTTTTCATAACCCGTGCCTGAAATCTGGTCAAGAATGGAGTCGTTATAGAATGCCAACAATTCTGTCTGTGCTTGTTTTTGAACAATCGAACCGTAACGATTGTCTTGCGCAAGTTCCGTAAGTAGTGTCTCCTTTGCATCACTCTCAACACTCCATCGTCCTGCCGCTACGAGCTCCGAAAAGATTCCGTCATGAGTATTATCAAGCGCGTCTGCGGTTTTCAGTGTAAGTTGGTTGCCTTGCTTGATAGGTTCAACAAAAACCGCTTGAAGACTCAACGCACTATGTAATGAAACTTGCGGGACGTACACAACGTTATAGGTATGGTTGAGATCTTGTGAGAGCACTTCGTCAACAATCGCGTAACGAATACTTGTCGATCGTGACGTCGCAACAATACGCTCAAATACCACTTCAAATACCGCTGCATATTGTCGACACACGCCTCGCTTCTGCTTCATCATGACATCAAGAGGAAGTGAGCTTACCGCGTCGTCGAGCGCCCGGCTATATTCCGGATTTACCGCGACCATGCGCTTCTCATAGGTCAGATGCGCGTTGGTAACACGTAGGGCGATCAAAATGACAGTGTCGAGCGTTATTTTGTCAAAATCTTTAACGCCCAATTTTTGAGCTTCTTGTGAAATTTGCCGATCAAGATATTTTTTGAATTCTTGAGGCTTTCGAACCGCATAATTGACATAAGGTAACCGACGATCATAGGCTTTGAGATCTTCATAGCGACTGTCGGGAACAAAGCCAGCAGGAGTGCCCTTTGCTTCGTATAATGGCACTACCGTCACGGCAAAACTCCCATCGCCTTGATTTATGTTAAAAGTGGATGCAAAATAAGGATCTGCGCTGTCAATTTCTGTGATGACATCAGCAAAAACAGGGGTTCCAAGCATCGAAAAAGCCGCAAAAAGCGTATAAATATATTGTTTTTTCATTTTTATTTCTATTTGATTATAGCAGCTAGTATAGCACGGTTAGGCAAAAAAGTCAAGGTTCAGGCAGGCAGATTGCATTATGTAGAGAATACGTGGATGGGGTGATAATAATACCGTATTTGATATACTAAAAGGAGTCTTTTACCCTACTTCTTGATTCCTAATTCATAATTCTTCCGATCAATGTCCGGTCATTCTAAGTGGGCAACAACAAAACGCGCAAAAGCCGTAACCGATGCCAAGCGGGCTTCGCAATTTACGCGTCTCGCGGCCGCCATAACCATTGCAGCGCGAGAAAAGGGCGGCAATCCCGACACTAATTTCTCGCTCCGCCTCGCTATTGAAAAGGCTCGAGACGGCAATATGCCAAAAGACAACATTGAACGAGCAATCAAACGCGGCACGGGTGAGCTTGGCGGCGCACAACTTGAGGAAATTATGTACGAAGGCTATGGACCAGAAGGCGTTGCTCTGCTTATCAGCACACTTACTGACAACAAAAACCGAACGGTCTCGGAAATCAAACACACTCTTTCAAAGCACGGCGGTAATCTTGGAGCAGCAAATAGTGTCCTGTGGTGTTTTGAAAAAAAAGCCATTATTGGTCTGTCGGCGTCATCACTTACCGACGAGCGAGAACTCGAGCTTATTGAGTACGGCGCTGAGGATATTCAAAAAAACGGCGATGAAACAACGGTTGTAGCAGATGCTTCTCGTCTTCAACTATTGAAGGAGTATCTTGAACGGCAAGGCGTAACGTCGGTCTTTGCCGAGATTGATTATCTTCCAAAAAATACGGTAGCGCTTTCGACAGAAGGAAACGACAAGCTTGAAAGGATTTTTGAAACGCTTGATGAACAGAGCGATGTAACCGATTACTATTCAAATCGCGCGCAATGACAAAAAAAATTATTCTTGGTATTGACCCAGGCTTTGGCCGCCTAGGATACGGCATTATTTCACATGAAAAAAATACGTTCTCCTGTATTGAATATGGGTGCATTGAAACGGCAAAAACACTTCCATTTGCAGAGCGCCTTCTGGCAATCTACAATACATTAACCGAGATCGTTCAGACAAAGCGACCCGACTGTATTGCTATTGAAAAGATCTATTTTGCAAAAAATCAAACAACTGGCATTGATGTGAGTCAAGCACGGGGCATCGTTCTCCTTGTAGCAGCGCAACACTCACTTTCCATTGCTGAATACACCCCGCTCCAAATAAAACAGGCGCTTGTAGGATACGGCCGCGCAGAAAAAAAACAGCTCCAGTATATGACGCGTGTACTTCTTCACCTTGATAAAAATCCAAAACCGGATGATGCAGCCGATGCTCTTGCCATAGCTCTCTGCGCTACATCAGCCCTATACCCTCAACCCTAAACCCTATACCCTCAAAGAATGGAAGTCTCATATACCTACGGAAAACAGCGAAAACGCTTGCCGTTTAAGAAAAAACGCTTGCCATTACGCTATACGAAAAAATCAAGGCTGGGAAAATTTTTCAAAAAACTTTCAGTCATTGGCATCGTACTCCTGCTGTGCGGTGCTATTGGGGTAGTCGGTCTCATGGGCTGGTTTTCCCGCGATCTTCCTGACCCAAACAAACTTCTGAGCCGCGCAATACCCTTGAGCACTAGAATATATGATCGCACGGGGGAGCATCTTCTCTACGAAATTCACGGCGACCAACAGCGCACGCTCGTAGCACTCAATGAAATACCGGATTCACTTAAATGGGCTACCATTACTACGGAAGACCGTAATTTTTACTCACACAAAGGCTTTGCGCTCAAAAGTATTTTTCGATCAATTCTTGTCGATATCTTTAAAGGCGGAAAGGCGCAAGGAGGATCAACGATTACCCAACAGTTTATTAAAAACTCACTTTTGACGCGTAAAAAAACATTTACAAGAAAGCTCAAAGAGCTCTTTTTGGCATATCAGATTGAAAAAAAGTTTACCAAAGATCAGATACTCCAGATGTATTTTAATGAAATTCCTTATGGATCAACCGCGTATGGCGCGCAATCAGCAGCACGGCTGTACTTTAACAAAGACGTAAAAAACATCACGCTTGCAGAGTCGGCTCTCTTGGCTGCCTTACCCCAGGCGCCAACATACTACTCGCCGTGGGGGAATAACCGTGACAGATTGTTTGCGCGGCAAGCCCGTATTTTGGATGACATGGTGAGCGAAGGATATATTTCGAGCGAAGAAGCTGAAGATGCAAAGAAAGAAAAAATAGTATTCAAAAAATCTGGTCAGTCGATCATTGCTCCGCATTTTGTCATGTACGTGAAGGATCTCCTTACAAATAACTATGGGGAAAAAGCAGTTGAACAAGGGGGGCTTTCTGTTATAACGACACTGGACTACGACAAGCAAATGGCAGCTGAAGAAGCAATAGAAAATGGTGCGAAAAAAAATCTTTCCTACAGGGCGACAAACGCTGCACTTGTATCACTCGATGCGCGCACTGGTGAAATCGTTGCTATGGTAGGATCCAAGGATTACTTTGACGATGAGATAGACGGAAATGTGAATGTCGTTTTGCGAAAACGCCAACCAGGATCTTCGTTTAAACCTATAGCCTACGCCGCGGCGTTCGCGCGCGGATATACGCCAAACACCGTCCTTTATGACGTAAAAACGAATTTTGATACATCAGACAAAGAATATGCTCCACAAAATTATACTGGTAAAGAATATGGGCCTGTTACCATGAAAAAGGCTTTGGCCGGTTCACTCAATATTGCAGCAGTGAAAACATTGTATTTGGCTGGCGTTCGCAATGTTATTGAATTTGCAAAAAATCTTAACTACACATCGCTCCAAGATCCTGATCGTTATGGTTTGGCACTTGTACTTGGGGGAGGGGAGGTAACACTCTTAGAGCACGCGTCAAGCTATACTGCATTTGCGCAAGATGGTCGTGTGGTAAGTCCTGTTGCCATCGTACGAGTCAAAGACAAAGATGGAACAGTCCTTGAAGAGAATCGCGAGCACAAGGGGCGAAACGTATTTGATCCTGAAATTGCTCGACAGATTAATGATATTCTCTCCGATAACAAAAATCGAGAGTATATCTTTGGAGCGCGCAACCACCTCGTGCTCTCTGATAGGCCTGTGGCCGCAAAAACGGGCACCACAAACGACTTTCACGATGCATGGACCATTGGGTACACGCCATCGCTTGTAACAGGGGTGTGGGTTGGCAACAATGATAACGCAGCAATGTCAAAAGGCGCAGACGGATCACAAATAGCAGCACCTATTTGGAATGCGTATATGCGCCGAGCTCTCGAAAAAACACCTCCTGAACAATTTGTAAAACCCTTGGCAGTGCAAATTGGTAAGGAGGTCCTTGATGGCGTTGTTGGACAAGAACAAAAAGTAAAGGTGGATGCAATGTCTGGGCTTTTAGCAACAGACCTTACGCCACCCGAACAAATTGAGGAACGAGTATTTCAACAACATCACACGATATTAATGTATATCGATAAAGATAACCCTCGTGGACCAGCCCTCGAACACCCAGAACAAGATCCCCAATTTGCAGGATGGGAAAAGGGAGTACGCGATTGGGTGGTACGCAATAACATCGAAGAAAAAAAACCACCAACAGAACAAGACAGCCTTCATACGGCAGAAAATATCCCGCTTGTATCCATCCTTACACCTCAAGAAAATCAAACAATCACCCAAAATCTTCTTACGACAACTATTTCCACAAGCGCTCCTCGTGGCGTAACGCGTGTTGAGTACCGCCTCGACAATCAACTTATCGATACTTCATTTATACCACCGTATACCCTCCAATACTTCCTTTCTGGAGTGGAGAATGGGTTTCATACGCTCACTGTTAAAAGCTATGATGACGTTGGTAATGTGGGAACCGCGTCAATAACCCTCAACTTTCTCCCGCAACGATCACTGCCGTCGCTTCAGTGGTCGGGTGTTGATGTGGGCAAGCGATACAAAAAAAGTGAGGCGTTGCCGCTTTCACTTTCACTCCACATTCCTCAAGAAGCTGGATTCAGTGATCTTAGGAAAATTGTTGTCGCTTACACACTTCAGGGCCAAACCACCCCAACACTCCTGAGTACAATTTCAGACCTTTCCCAAAAAACATTTTCACTCGCATGGACTCCGTCGGAGGGCGGCACCTATCAGCTCACTGCGCAGCTTTTAGACAGCCGTAACGTGGTTGTATTTCAAAAAAGAATTGTCATAACTACGGAGTAGGGGAGCCACGCTCAACCTACTCTCGAATAGGCATGATGAGATACAATATGTCTTTGTTTTGAAGTGGCCGAACAACACAGGGGCTCTGCGCATCTCCTGCTCCAAAAAAAAGCCTGTCATCTTCAAATGACTGCAACCCTTCAAGAGTGTATCGATAATTTAAAATAACATCGCAATCAGCGCCTTTACACTCAATGGGGAGTTTCGCGATGTTTTCTCCAATACTCGCATTTGAAGCAGAGATACACACTTCTCCTTTTGGCGAGGTTTCTGCCCTAAATGAGCAGTGGATATCGTTAAGACCGCTTCGTGAAAAAATGCTTGAAAGTTTTATTGCTTTTAAAAATTCTTTTGTCTCAATAACACTCTCTGTTCCAAAGGACGTTGGAATAATTTGTTCGTAATCCGGGTAGTTTTGAGTGATGAGTTTTGAGAGTAACTCAACTCCCTCATACAGAAAGAGTACTTGATTTTCATTGATATACATTTCAAGTTCTTTTTCGGTATCCATTTGCAAGATACGCTCAAGCTCGTGAAGTGTTTTTTGTGGAATGATCAGTGATATGTCCTCTGAAATATCACTTTTCACTGAAAGCGTTCTTTTTGCAAGACGATAGGCATCTGTTCCTACAATAATAAGTTTT
>JACQRZ010000061.1 GCA_016206235.1 Candidatus Uhrbacteria bacterium | reverse complement strand
TTTGATGTATTGTAGTTGTAGTTTTGAAGAAAGTTTATTTCCTGATGCAGGAATGATTGCTTTTGTGAATCCGAGTTTTTCTGCCTCTTTCAGGCGCTTCTCCATTTGGCTGACTGCGCGAACTTCACCGCTCAAACCCACTTCGCCAAAGATTATCGTTCCCGACGCAACCGTTTTATTTGTATACGCAGAGATAATACTTGCAATAACTGCCAAGTCGCATGCGGTTTCGGCTATTTTAAATCCGCCGACAATATTGATATGAATGTCTTGGTCGCCAAGATTTAATCCAAGGCGTTTTATCATCACAGCTATAAGAAGCTGCAATCTATTGAGGTCGAAGCCGACAGATCGCCGCTGAGGATATCCAAAATACGTCTTACTGACAAGCGCCTGTACTTGCAAAAGAAATGCGCGCGACCCTTCCATGACAACCGTTGTTACGGTGCCGGGACTACTGGTTGTTTTTGATATAAATATTTCAGAAGGGTTTTCCACTTCGCGAAGTCCTGTGTCTGACATTTCAAAAATACCTATTTCATTTGTTGAGCCAAATCTATTTTTTACCGTCTTTAATAGACGAAAGTGCAATGCCGCATCGCCCTCGAGGTAGAGGACGGTATCAACAAGATGTTCGAGCGTTTTTGGGCCCGCGACCATTCCTTCTTTTGTAACATGGCCGGTAATAATAATCGGTATGCCATTTTTTTTCGCTGTTTCTAAAAATTGCACCGTACATGCGCGCACTTGCGCAACGCTGCCTGCTTCCGAAGGCACGGCCATCGAGGAAATTGTCTGAATGGAGTCGATAATCGCGAGCTCAGGTTTTTCTGCGATAATCGTTGAGGTAATTTTTTCTGCGATCGTTTCCCCCAAGAATGAAAGATGCGAAATGCCATTCCTATCGGGATCCCTCGATTGCTCTCGGGATGACGGGCAAAAGCGGTCATAGCGCATTTTTATTTGTTCGGCAGACTCTTCGCCAGAACAGTATAAAACACTAGCTTGTAGCTTTTCAGATGCGAGATTGATGGCTATTTGGAGTAAGATTGATGAGTTATGAACGATTAGATCATTAGCAATAAAATTCGCATGAAATGGAACCGTAATGTCATAGGTTTTTTCTTCGCCAGCCGATAGAATCTCAGTAATTTCATCCCAATAAATATCATTATATGCTAATTTATACAAATATTCTGATGGGAATGTGTCTGCTAATGCAATAACTGTTTTTCGTGTAAGTGGTTGTGTTAATCTCCCCGTATGTACTGTTATTCCACATTGACGAGACATTTCTTTATAAGAAATGCCGCCATTTATTTTTTCAAGCGTTTTCCAAAAAAAAGAATTAGTTGGCACGGTGTCCCGGTGTGTTGACGGTATTTTTGGATCAGGTAGTTCGCATAGTCGCTTTTTTGCTTCATCTCTACCCCATATTCCTATTTCATTAATAAAACGTTTCACCTCTATAATTCCCAATATTTGCAGTTCATACGCAGTATACGGCTTGTTGGCAACACGCATTTTTTTTATTCGCAGTTTTGCGATAAAGCCGAAGCGTAAAAGCAAGTGTTGTATATCCTGCGCAAGTACTTTACTGATTGTGCAGTAGGATATGCCAGCCTGATCATTTTTGTTAATATATACCGATCCATCGCAGGAAAAAAGTATTTTTAAGAAAAGAGAGATTTGTTGGCGCGGAAGCAGAAAAATACATTCAGGTACAGATTTTGTAGCAGCTTTTTTATGTCGCAATCCAATTGACTCAAGGTAGGTTGCTACGGTTGTTTTCTCACAAGCACTTTCTCTTAATAGATAGATATCCTTTCCGCTGTCTGTCTTTATGGCATTCAAAAGACGTTCGAGAGCTTCTCTGCTTGGAACACATCCGCCTCGCTCCCAACTATTAAGCAATCCGTAAGATACACGTGCTTTACGCGCCCATTCAGCGCGTGATAGTTTTACAGTTTTCCTTATTTCACATAGTATCTTTGCGAATAATTGTCTCCAGCGTTTTCTCTCTCCTTTTTTTTGTACAAAATGGAATGTCTTTGCCCGATTATTTTTTTTGCCGTGTATTGTGAGCGAAACTCCAAATTGATCAGCAATTAATTTTAAATCGTCTTGAATTTCTGGAATCATAGCCGTTACGCTTATTTGTTTGCCAATCGAACCATCTGAAAGCCCGTAGGCTATAAGTTTTATTTTATGTTCTGCAAGCGCTTGATTTCCAAAATATGGCAACGCTCGAGGAGATGCGATTCTATCACCTATTAAGAGCTTAGATACTTGTTTCCAACCCGTTGGTGTAAGGAGAGGATGATTCCCTGTGCATTTAAGGGATTTACCGAGCCGTGTTTTAACTTCAAAAATTTGCTGTACACCTTGGTTATGAAAAAATGAAATTTTTTGAGACTCAATCCCCCCCGTTTGTTGATTAAGAGAGGCAACTGATCGTTTATCACGCTGCCAAGAAGTTATTGGGAGAAATGCCCCTGTCGCAGGATCAAGTAAGCGAGTATCGCCAGTTACGCATTTGCCAATGCCGGGTTCGCCGCCAAGTAATATAAGGCTTCCGGGGACAATGCCGCCGCCGAGCACTTGATCAAGTTCAGAAATGCCTGTTTTTATTCGAGGAAATGTTGCGCTTTGTATTTCGCCAAAAGGAATTGTTGTTTCGGCGCTTGCCTTTACTGCTTTCTTTTCTGTAGTGTCTTTAACGCTTTCAGAGAGCGTTCCCCATGCGCCGCATTCGCTGCAACGGCCAGCCCACTTAAGGCTTTGCGCATCGCAGTTTGAGCAGATATAGATTGTTTGAATACCCATGAGAGCGTTTGATTTTATACGAAAATATTGCTATAATCACTATATGGAAAAAATAAAAAAAAGACAATTGCCCGATTCTCTACGGCCACTTTTTTGGGATAGTTCATGGCCTCATATTGATCTGAACGACAATGCCGATTATATTATCACGAGAGTGCTTCAGTGGGGGGATGAAAGTGATTTTATGTGGTTGAAAAATCACTACACAGTTGACATCATTAAGGAATCATTTAAAAAATCGCGCACACTTGATCCTCGCTCAAGATTATTTTGGAGTCGTTTTTTTGGGGTGCAACTCCCGCCTTTTTCTAAGAAAACAATATGGTTACAAAAGCGATCGAAAAAAAGGCTGAGATAATTTTTCGCGAGCTGAACGAAATCCCTTTCTTTGCGCAATTTTATCTTGCCGGCGGTACCGCGCTTGCTGTTCAAATTGGCCACCGAATATCGTTTGATCTTGATTTTTTTTCACAAAATTTTTTTTCAGTAAAAAATACGCGAAACGGCTTGAGGTCATTAGGAGCGGTAAATGTCAGGCTTGAAGACGAGCATAGTCTGGGCGTTATTGTCCGCGGGGTTAAAATGAGTTTTCTTGAGTATCCATATCCTCTCTTATTTCCGGCTATTAAATGGAAAAATCATGGCAACCTTTGCGATATTCGCGATATTGGCTGTATGAAACTTGATGCCATTGCATCTCGGGGCACGAAGCGGGATTTTGTAGATCTCTATTTCATCACTCGGAAATATTCTCTTAAAAAACTTCTTGATCTCTTTAAGAAAAAATATAAAGGCATCGAGTATAATTATCTGCACCTATTAAAAAGCATTTGTTATTTCGAAGATGCTGAAGCCGACCCTACGCCAAAGATGTTGGTTGATCTTTCTTGGGAAAAGATCCGCGCTAATTTCATCAAAGAAATTGATACGCTAAGCAAAAAAGTTTAACTTTTCGGTCTAAGCAATTGCGGTGATCCCCATGCGCCGCATTCGCTGCACCGGCCAGCCCACTTGAGACTTTGCGCATCGCAGTTTGAGCAGATATAGATTGTTTCGAGCTTCATTATCTTTTAATATGCCTTATTTTTTTCATTAATTTGTCCGTCATTCGATAATAGCCAATGGCTCCACCAGGTTGTCGTCCCTTATCTCCTCCGTGTGAGTCAACAAATACTCCATTTCCAGCATACATAATAACATGACCTACCCCGTTACTACTTTGAGACTCTGTATATCCAATAAGATCACCTGCTTTTAGAGTAACGCCATTAATAGAGTGACTTGAGAGATTATAGGAGGTGACAGACTCAGTGCCTGGAAAGATGCTCGCAGTAGATTCTCCAGGAGATGATAATCCGGCGCATGCATACACCGTATTTATAAATCCCGAACAGTCGAGACAAACATTTCCGGCAGGACAGTATCCATTATATTTCATATAATCTGGATTTGATTCTTTAAACGGAGGACCTTCTCCGTGCCCTCCTCCCATGCGATATGCAACTTTTCCTTGGAATGCTTCTATAATTTTTTCAAATCCTCCAACTCCGCCGGATTCTGGACAATGAATACCAAGTTGTTTTACTTTTTCCAGTGATGTTTTACCTTCAGTATCTCCGCCATCATCAAGCTCCTCGGGTGTTGGTGGTGGCGTAAATTCTATACTTAGTTTTTTTACGCCGAGGAGCTGCAAACTATCCGTCTGTACCAATCGGGGGTTGATCGCCCAGAGAAGTGTATATGATCCAAGCGTTAAGACAAGTCCCACGATGGCGTTGGTCATGACTTTTTTTGCTTCGCCAACTTGTCCTGAGTCGCCGCGCGCGTTCATCCAAAGCACTCCGGCATAGACAAACGCAAGCATCGCGAGGATACTCGCAAACCCCATAATCCATTTATAGATGGCAACAATATAGCGTGAAATGCCATCACATCGATAGGGTGCGTCAGCATTTGCGCGCTCGCAGATTGTAACATCGTTACCGCCGCCTGGTATCGGTATTTGGAGGCGAAGCGTTGTCTTGTTTTGCTCAACATCGGCAAATCCGTTAGTGGGCATGAGTATATATCCAAAGAGAAGTAAGTACATTGTCATCCCCGCGAAGGCGGGGATCCATAGCGTTAGATTTTTTTGTTTTCTGGATCCTCGATCAAGTCGAGGATGACAGGCTTGTTTCAGTTTTTTCATAGTTAAGGTATTGGTCTCTGAATCGTTTGAGGCGTTGCCGGTGCTTGGCCAGGATTAAGCACTTCTTTGCAATAGTCGGTTGTGCCAGGCGGTTCACCTTTAGTGAATTTTAAATTTAACTCTTCAATTTTATTGAGTTCTAATTTTGGTGCAAGAAGTTTCGGATTGATCGCCCAGAGAAAGGTATAGGAACCCAAGGCAAGAATAAGGCCGGCAATGGTATTGGTCATGACTTTGCGCGCTTCTTGAACTTTACCGGTATCACCTCGAGCCGTGAGCCACAGAAGCCCGCCGTACACAAACACAAGCATCGAGATGATAGCCGCAAGTCCCACGGTAAATTTGTAAACGGCAGCAATATAATAAGAAAGTCCGTTACACTGCATTACACCGTTGGTATCTTTTTCGCAGAGGCGAATATCGGTGTCGTTACTTTCCTTGGTCACAAGCTTTAGGCCAGGGATAGGAATTTGAAGATGAAGGAACGGGTCTTCGGATCTCGGCGAGGTCGCGCCAGTCGTTGGGGTTAATGGTTTGTCACAGCAGAAGCGCTCCACATAGCTATTCGAGTCTGGTTTATAAATAGCAAGCGCTTTGGTGCCGCCGCGGGCTTGGCAAATCAGGTCTCCGGTTGAATAGCTGTCATTTTGTTTTGCAATTACTTTACACACGTCCGGGCATGACTGCATCTGAGAGCTTGAACCAATAGTCGGCACATCTATGTAATCACCGCCTCGCTGAGAACAATCAGCTTTATCGGCATTGATATCGCCATTGCCCGCATACGTACCTCCAAGCGAAGTTCGTGATCCTTTCAGCTGAGTTAACCATACCTGGTCATATTTTTGTTTGTCTATTTTTTTGCTACAGCAGCATGTTCCAGCCCCGGCCTCGTTGCCGCCTTCGCCAGTAAGCTGAGCGCAAAACGCATTACATCCTCCTTGAATCGTACGATAGGAGCCGAGCATTTCTTCAAATGAGGGAAATACTTTTGCATAACATTCGAAGTCGTCTTTTTTGCCCGGAGGCAACGTAACATAATCGCCAGAACATGCAGTAACAGCTCCTTGAGCATGGACGAATCCACCGAAAAAAGAAAACAGCCACACTACAATCACTACAAAAGTTTTTTTTGAATATTGATAGGTATTGTATTTCATAAGATCAACTATTGAGCAACAGGTACCGAACTTCCGCGCGGAAGAATTAAAGGCGCAGGTTCACTGGTGCCTGGGTCTGGCGGTGCGCCACCCTCATCTTCTTTCGGCGGTTTTAATAATTTGGAGCAGTATTCTGTTTGTTGAAGACTGGTAAGATCGGCTGTACCTGTTTGAGGCGGTTTAAACCAAATATCGAGATTATTGGGAAGTTTTATGACAAGCGCGGAAGGATTGACGAGCCGCGGATTGATCGTCCATAGGAAGACGTATGACCCAAGCGCAAGCGAGAGTCCGATGATGGCATTGATCATAACTTTTTTTGCGTCGCCTGTTTGCGTTGAGTTGCCACGAGAAGTAAGCCAGAGAAGGCCGCCGTAGATAAGTACCAACATCGCAATAATACTGGCAAACCCTACACCCCATCGATAAATTGCAGCGATATACGCGGTCATGCCCCCGCACTCATACGCACCTCCTTTATCCTGACAAAGCTTTACCGTGGTGTCATTTGAGAGGCCGGTTTTTGTTCGTAGTCCAGGAATCGGAATTTGAAAATTATAATCAGGATCTGTCGACGTTCTCGTTACAGGCGGTTTATTTGGGTTATCGGTTTCGCAGCAGTAATTAACTTCCACAGCGATGTTTTTACTGTCGAGCATGAATTTAAAGTCGGCAACATCAAGAGCTTTTTTATAGTTTTTTCCAGGGATAGATTGGCAGATTGTATCCTCTGGCGAGATCGCGCCTTTGCCGCCGGGCGTTGCCGGTGCTGCGCTCGTAGCAATGTCTTCGCAATAGCCTTTGCAGCTGGAAATAAAGTGCCCAAGAATTTTTTTATTTATCACCGTTCCCATAACCGCTTCACCGCCCTGTCGCGCACATTTATTTTTTGCTTCGTCAATTTCTGCCGCATTTCCTTGGTGAGGGAAGTTTGCCGTTCCGCCTTCTTTGACAAAAAGTTCAACCGTGCTTGCGTATTTGCAGGTGCAGTTGCCGCCTCCAGCGTCGCTTCCTTCCTCTGGCTTTGGCGACAAACGATGTGCCCAGCACCAGTATCCACATGCCGACCCACCATGCGCATCTGCTAGGCATTGGTAGTTCACGCCGTCATTGCCGCTATTAACACTCGCTTTGCTGACGGTGCAATTTGGCGAGCAGCCTGTTTTTATCGGCGCGCCAAGAGCATTCGCTGGCTGCAAAGATAGGAGGTACGCGCTAAACAGCGCAAAAGTGAGTGGGAAAAAGAGTTTCATTAGTTTAGGCTAGTAAGTTTGCCGTCCGATCCGTAATTTGATTGATTGTACATTCTTCGCAGGAAAAGCCGTATACCATCTTGCTTCGCCTTTCCTCGTACAGGGGTTTTGTTATCTGCACTTACCGTGGCATGAATTCCTAGACCAGTATGTGCTGTGTCGTAGTTATTATTGACATAGGGTGAATTTTCAATAGCTCCGTACGCAACACCATTATATCTATAAAGCCCGTTTAAAATTGCGCCATTCGGATCATCCCAGTCATTCGAACTTTGAGTTATATTAAAACGCTGGTTTGTAGGATACGCTTTTCCTAACACAGTGCTGCCGTATTTTGCTCGTGCTCCAGCCTTGAGCCACTGAGCTGCGCATCGAAAGTCGGCCTCTCTACCACTTCCTTCCTTGCAGGCCTTACAGTTCTTCCCCGAATAATCTTGTTTATTGCAAAATTCAAATCCGTTAAGCATTGATTTATTGGGATTTGCTCCGCCTTCTTTATAGTGTAAAGCTGCAAGCACTTGCCATGGGACATCTTCTTCTGCGGCAATTTTTTTATACGTATCCATCAATTGATTGATATTACCCATTGCCGTACCAGCATCGGGAAGGGGTTTGTCAGGATTTCTTGCAGGCTCTTCAATATATTTTTCAAATTGGATTGTTAATTCTTTGATAGTGTCGAGTCCTTTTAATGGTTCGAATTGGACGAGCCGCGGGTTGAAGATCCAGAGAAAGGTATACGAGCCGAGTGCAAGAACAAGGCCGACGATCGCATTGGTCATGACTTTTTTTGACTCGCCAACTTGACCAGAGTCTCCGCGCGCTGTGAGCCACAAGATGCCGCCGTACACCAAGACAAGCATGGCGGCAATTGCGGCAAACCCGATTGCAAATTTATACACGCCGACGATATAGATACCAAGACCCTCACCTTTGTTAAACTGTTCTTGATCGATTGCTTTTAAACCCGGCAATGGAACGGTTAAGTTCAAATCAGGAATAACACTTTTTGAGGGAATTGGATTGGCATGGGTACTGGGCGTGAACAGCAAGAGACAGTATGAAACACTAATAACCATAGCTAGCAAACTTAGCCAGAAGGAATGTTTAAGCTTCATTTTTGTTATTTTTTGCATATTATGGAGGACTTATTTTTCCACTGCAAGTTATGGAACCAATACTCCATTGATTTTTGCGCTCATTATTTCCTCCAATTTTCTGTCCGCATGCCGCATCGCCGTTTGCAGGCGGTGGACACCAAGCCCGATATGTGATTGACGAACTGGTCATTGAAAATTGTCTACAAGATTCCTGATCGCCTGGAGACGCCTCGCCGAAGTATTCCGTTACATTATATAAGCCAACGCCGCCATTATTTTTTTCATAGTTGTAGCAGCACACACCGCTATTAGGTGCTGATGTTGTTGTTGTGCCGTCAGGATTTATTTTAATAAGAGGTTCAGGTTTAGTAAAACCGAGCGAAAGAGACGTTGTAGTTCCATAGATTTGCTGAAGCGGTTTAAATGTAACCAAATCCGGATTGACCGCCCAGAGGAGGGTATACGAGCCAAGGATGAGTACCACCCCGACGATGGAATTTATAAGAATTTTTTTTGATTCACCAACCTGCCCAGAATCTCCGCGCGCTGTGAGCCACAGCACGCCGGCGTAGATAAAGGCGAGTACGGCGGCAATCATGGCAAAAACAACCAGCCAGTTGTAAATTTTAGTGATATAGATGCCTATGGCATCACCGCTATTGAATTGATCTTGAGTAATCGAAAGTCCTGGAAATGGCACTTGGAACTTAAAGTCGTTAAAGACGCTCTCCGACGCTACCGGATTCGAGGCAAAAACAGGGGAAGCAGTAAGTTGCAAGCAGTACGTTGCAAACAAGAGGAGCGCCAAATATC
>JACQRZ010000063.1 GCA_016206235.1 Candidatus Uhrbacteria bacterium | reverse complement strand
ATATTAGAAATTTGAAATTTCTTACGCTATGCTTGTCACTTCAAAATCACTCTTGGCGCATGCGAACAAACACTCATATGCACTAGCCCATTTTAATTTTAGTAACCTTGAATCGCTTCAGGCAGTCGTACAAGCAGCGTTGCTAGAAAAAAAATCGTCAGTCATCATAGCAACCACTGAAAGTGCCATTGCCTATGCAGGTTTGCCATACCTGAAGGCCCTTGCTTATATGGCAGCGATGAACCCTATCAAGATTGCCTTACACCTTGATCATGGCCGCGACCTTAGGATCGTGAAACAGTGCATTGACATGGGCTATACCTCAGTGATGTTTGACGGCTCGAACTTGTCATACAAAGAAAATGTTGCCAAAACAAAGAAAGTAGTTGCATGGGCACGCACAAAAGGGGTATCAGTTGAAGGAGAGCTTGGAGCGCTTCGCGGCAAAGAAGACAAAATTGAAGAGAGCAAGTCTTTTTTTACTGATCCAAAGCAAGCGCTGGATTTTGTAAAAAAAACCAGTGTCGATGTGCTTGCCATTTCGATAGGCACAGCGCATGGCCCTTATAAATTTACTGGTGAAACACATCTTGATTACGATCGTTTGAAACGTATTAAAGCATTAACGCGTATGCCATTGGTTTTGCATGGAGCTAGCGGTGTATCTGAAGAACTCACACACGAACTCCATAACCACTGCGAAGACCTCGGCGATTGCGCGCGGCTCAGTGGAGCACACGGAGTATCAGATAGCGCTATCCGAAAGGCAATTCGTTGTGGCATTAACAAAATCAATATCGATTCAGATTTGCGCATCGCTTTTGTGAAAGGTATTCGCACAAGTCTTCTCGAAAAAAAGGAGGAATATGATCCTCGCGTGTTTTTGGGGCAGGGACGAGAAGAAATGGTAAAGGTTGCGCGCCAAAAGATCAGACTATTCCGAAATTCCTAAAACTTATCACCCAGAACCTATGTTCAAAGTTTTTGTTACGTATCCAATTCCAAAAAACGGAATAGAGATGCTCAAAAAAGCGGGGTACAAAGTAACGGTGCAGCCATTTGAAAAACATATTTCCCGAAAAGAACTCATTACAAAAGCTAAGGGAAGCGACGCAGTACTTACGCTTTTAACCAATCATGTCGATGCGGGGTTTATGGATGCAGTTGGAAAACAACTTCGCGTTATCTCGAATTTTGCCGTAGGATACGACAATATTGATGTGATAGCGGCAAAAGCGAGAGGTATTGTTGTTGCCAATACCCCATGCGATGAAGTATCGAGCGCGGTTGCCGAGCATACCATAGCCCTTCTTTTAGCGCTTGCGCGCAACATTGTGAGCGCGGACCTCTTTTCATTAGCAAACAAATATAAGGGATGGGACCCCCGACTGTTTATCGGAACCGATATCTCAGGGAAAACTCTTGGACTTGTTGGTCTCGGGCGTATTGGAAAATGTGTCGCGCGAAGACTGGAGCGTGGATTTGATATACGCATTATCTACACTGATACCGTGCGCGATCGAGCGTTTGAGAAAGAATACAACACTTCGTTTGTGTCTCTTGAAGTGCTTTTGAAAAAGTCCGATATCGTGAGCTTACACGTGCCGTTGTTGCCATCTACATATCATTTAGTGAATGCAAAAAAACTTACACTCATGAAAAAGGACGCCTTTCTTATTAATACAGCGCGAGGAGGCGTTGTTGACCAGTCAGCAGTGCTTGCACGGCTTTCAAATGGATTGCTCGGTGGATTTGCAATGGATGTGTTTGAATGCGAACCTCATATTGCAAAAAATAGTAAGGAATTGAAGCTCCTTCGAAGACTTGAAAATGTAGTTATCACTCCGCATATAGCGTCGGCTACTAAGGAAAGCAGGGAGGCAATGGCGCGCATTGCTGCTCAAAATATCATTGAAGGGCTTTCAGGCAAGCTCATTACGCATAGGGTAGTGAACACATAATGTGTTCACCCCGGAGTCTTGACAAGAAGAAAGACTTCTGGTATACTGGCGATACACTGTAAAAGGGTATAAATGTAAGGGAAAAACGGTGTTTCATTAGTATCTAGAGACCTGCAGACACGACAAGCATGGGGAAGTAGTGTTTCGGTATTCAGGCTTTTAGCTCGACTACTTGAGCAGTACGTTTTCTTGTCTGCAGATTTGTGGCTATTACCAACACAACTCAAAACTCTTCCCGAATAGGGAAGAGTTTTTTTATTGAACAAGTGGTTGTTGTTGGAGCGGAATTTCTTGAGATAGTGGAGGCTCGAGCTGCTCTTGGCCCGAAGAGACTGGCTCTTCTAAGGTTTGATTTGCGGGTGTTGCAGGAGGTGCTGTTTCTTTGCCTATAAGGCAGATCTCTGGCCAGACGACATAATGGCTTTTGAAGCCATCTTTTTTCATTGTTCCGTCAGGGTAATAGACTCGTCGTTCCAGATAGGCGTCTGCTCCCGCATGGGGTTTTTCAATACACTTTTTCTCGCCAGGTTTGAGTGTGTCTGTTTCAATCATTTTTGCTGGCCCTGGCTTCCGCACATTTGTGATGATTGGCTCGTCGATTTCAACGCGCCGCTCATCTTTTGTCCCCCATAATTGGACACGTGCCTTTGTGCCGCTTACACCGGCCTGAATGAGAACAGGCCCTTTAGTATCGTTCATAAATCGAAAATCCGGTTTTGGAAAGTAAATAGTCGCGTCAAACCCGATAGGCGGTTCGTAGTAACTGACGCGATAGGAGTGATTGCGGCGTTCTAGCACTGGAAGTCCTGCTTGAGCCACACCTCGAAAAAGCGTTGTTGATACTTGGCAAAGACCCCCACCAAATTCCGGCTTTGTTTCTTTTCCTTTAATGACCAGTTCAGGAAGAAATCCGCTTGATTCATCAATAGGACCGAGGAGTTTAATAAGCGAAAACTCTTCATCTGGCAGTACAATGACGCCATTCATCTTGCCCATCCCATGAGCAATATTTTTTTTGCGATTTGTGGGACTACCTTTGAAATCTGTAACTGCATCCGCGAGGAGTTCGTAGGTGCTATCTGCCTGTTCGGTTATAAGCGGGGAGGAAAGCTCTTGCATCGCAAGTTGAATAGGCTCGCGGGCAGGAGTGTCAAGTGCGGCCATGATGAGCTGTACGCTTTGATTTACATTCAATGCATTTCCGTTTTTTCCACGCGAGGTGATAAAGAGTTTCCCCTCACGAATTTCAAACTTTGGATTTTCTGGCTCTCTACGGACGTCATCAGCAATGGTTTTTGTGAGATACAACTCAATGGCTGCTTGGTCAAAGGCAAGTGCTGGCAGTGCAGATGATATGTCGGTTGTTATCCATGCTGCAAGTTCTTTGGCGTGCACCTTCCATTTTTTTTCACTGACACCAAACGTAAGAGGAGCACGAGCGATAAGATTTTCTGCTGCCGGAACGAGGAGTTCAAGATGACGCTTGGTTACATCAGGTTTTTTTTCTTGTAAAGAGAGAGTGATAGATGTGAGTGCAAGTTTTTTTACCTGTTGTTCTACATTCTGTGCCGCTTTGCTGTAATCAAGGTCTCTGCCTCGAACTTCTTCAATGATAGTTACTTTTTTCTCAGACGTGCTGTATGTAAATACTGCATTTTTAGAGGGCACGATGACGTCCTTAAACTCCGATGAAAGAATATTGGTAAGGGCGTCATTCTCAACGATGAGCTCTACATCTATTGTTTTACCAAACAATAATGCAGCCATTTTATTGGCGATGGCCTCTTGTAATGAGGCTTCTCTGCCAATGGTAAGCGCATGTTGAACAGTTGATAATCTGTCGATGACAAGAAGTTCGGTGCCAGGAATATCAGGATCAGAGGAGAGAGGTTGGAGAGGAATGGTTTTTTCGATATTGTTTACTTTGAATACGGCATTTTTTTCTAAAAAAACATCAAGATTTTGATTTAATTTTTCTAGTGCTTCTTGCTGAGTAAGTCCGCCAATGGGAATGGAAGCAATAGATATGCCAGGGTATATTCTGCTACTATAGGCCACTTCAAAATTCCATGCGTAGAGAAGTGAACACAATATAAAAAAAAGACACCCTAACACAAGTGTCATCTTTGACAGCATCTTTTTTTTAATCTTGCTCGCTCCACTCCGTGTCATTGATGAGATTGATGTGTGATTCTTCATTGAGTTTTGGAAGCTCTATAATAACAACACCATTTTTAAAATAGGCTCGGATGCCATTCGGATCAACTGGAACTGGAAGCACAATGGTGCGCCTGAAGCCTCCCCAGTAGCATTCGCGATGATAGAACTGGTCGTCGTACATCTCTTCCACATCTTCGCGCGCGCCTCGGATGGTGAGAAGATCATTATGGAGAGAAATTTCTAAATTATCCGGATCTACCCCAGCAATAAGTGAACGGACAACAAGTGCGTCGGCTCGCTCGTACATATCTACGAGCAGCTCGCCTTCTTGAAACATATTCCAGGCGTGTTCGCCATTGGTTTTTTTGAGGTCATCAACCCACCCCTGACGTGGCTGGGGCTCTGTTATTTTGGGTTTTTGAAAAATTCCAAGCATGATGAGAAGATTAGCAATAGCTCCAATAAGTATAGCGTGTTTTTATACGCAGTCAAAAAAAACCATCGACACGGGGCCGATGGCGATATATGGCCGAGCACTATTCGCGCTGCGGCTCTTGTTGACGAGGGGTATCATCCTCGTCGCTATTTTCGAAATGAGCTTGGAGTGGCAATACAATTCCACCTTGCTGAACAAAGGCAGTGACTTCGCCTTGCGCAGTCTTGATTTCTTTTTTATTTTCTTCAATACGTGATGTGAGCGTCCGCAGCTTCGTACGAAGCGCCTCGCGATCCGTTTCGGAGAGCATGGCTTTGTGAAGATCAACTTCAACGTGATTGAGTATACTAACGCAGTCATTTATGTCGACATTATTCTGATTGCCTTTTCCAACCAATTCCTGAATTGACTCGGTAGTACGCTTGTTTTGCTGCTTTTCAAGGTCTGTAATAAATTGCTGCGGTATTGTCGTCACGCCATCAAGTACATTTTGTGCGCTTTGAATAGCGTTTTTAATTTGTTTACGCTCAATAAGAAGTTGCGGAATATGCTTAAACGTAATCTCGGATATCTGAGTGCGAATATCCATCCATTCAATCCCAGGAATAAGCGCCATAAGCTTGTGAGCGCGTTTTTTCGATGACTTCAAGATAGCTTTGTCAGTGAACTGTTGTTCCCAGCGCCATTCAGAATACCTCTCAAACGTTTGGTAGCAACTTGTTTGTATGCTTTCATTGAATCGCTCAAAAAAATCAGCAATATCATCGCGCCGTACTATTGCAAGCGCAGTCAGGGCAATGGCGCCGATAATACTCACAATCGTGAGCCAGTAGGTAGCGATAAACCAAATAATCCAGCTTACCATCTGATGAATAATCAATACAGCCCCAAAGGTTATGGCAGCTCCGACACCACCGGCAAGCAGTCCTAGAAAACCCGCATCTCCATCATCTGCCCCATCGCCTTTTAGATAGAAAAATGCGTATATACAACAGAATACACCACCTAGTGCTACAATGGCCAATTCTATCCATTGCAGTATCTCCATCTTTTGCTCTCCTTGTAAAAGAACAATTGGGCATAAAATAGCAAAAATTTCCCATATAGTCAATTGCTCTACTTACTATTAAATCATGCTATACTTTTTAAATACATACGATCGCAAAAATATGAAAAAATATATCATAACTGGTGTGCTCGCTGTTATCATTCTCCCTGTTGCGTGGTATCTAATCTCGCCAGTCTGGAATGTACAGGAAGTGGATGAAGTATTTCCAGCTGCGCCTATGAGCAATGAAAGTGCAGAGCACGAGCAAGCAGTGCAAAGCATTTCTCAGCCGACTGTTCGTGCGCAAGGTGCTTTTGTCACGCATGCGCACGAAGTGCAAGGAACTGCCAAGCTCATTGAGCAGGGTGATGTTCGCACGCTTCGATTCGAAGATTTTGAAACTATTAACGGCCCTGATCTTCACATCTACCTTGCAACTGATATCTCTGCAAAAGAGCATATCGACCTTGGAAAAATACGAGGGACAAAGGGCAATATTAATTACACACTGCCAGCAAGTATTGATACCAAAACGTATGATACGGTGCTCGTATGGTGCGTGCCATTTCGCGTGCTCTTTTCTGCAGCAGAATTGCAGTAGTTGTCGCATGTTCGTTGCGGGTCAAAAGCATTGACCTTTCAAACTTTTTTGGTAGAATAGACACATCCTATAATTAATTGTTCATGTATTATCTCTATATCGTCCGTAGCTCAGTGAATAAGGGATCGTATATCGGTATAACAGATAACATAGAAAAACGTCTCATGGAATATAATCAAGGAAAAACAAAATCATTGCGCCATCGAATACCAGTAGAATTTGTATATAAAGAAGAGTTTGTTTCTAAGGGCGATGCGAGAAAACGAGAATTGCAGCTCAAAAATAACTATCAGATTCGAAAAATGTTATTGCAAAAAATTGGATTTTCAGTACACTAGTTACTTACGGCCCGTTCGTCTAGTGGTTAGGACACTAGGTTTTCATCCTAGTAACGGGGGTTCGATTCCCCCACGGGCTACCAGAATCAATACCGTAAGGCATCAGGTTTTTCCGCCGAAGGCGGATCCGCCTCTGGCGGACATCCTAGTAACGGGGGTTCGATTCCCCCACGGGCTAAAAAATATACTCAACCGAAAGGTTGGGTGTATTTTTTTGAACAACAGTGACAGAAGCAGCTTTCCGTCGCGTGGGGAATTGAAGGGTTGCGACATCGGAAAGCAACCCAGGGATGCGAGTTGGATGCGAAGCGGAATTCCCCATGGGGCTAAGAGTGACTGTTTCAAACTCGAGAGGTTTCTTTTTATTTTGGACCGCAAGAGAGCTGAAAAATTCTTATCACGACCTCATGCTGACGCTCCACAAAAAATCAAAAATCTGAAGAAAATTGAATGAAAGATCGGCCGAATGGATAATAAAAGAGGTTCCTTCTTTGATTGTAGAGATGACGCCGATATTTTTTTCATAGATATATACGGAAGCCTTCAAATCTACGTACGATGGCAAATATCGAATCTGTCGCAAATAGTTTGCCTCATCATTAAACAAGGATTCTCCAACAACATCTTGTGCCTTTACGCGCAACGAGCGGCTCTGAATGCCTTTTTTTACCCGTCGATGCACCCAATCCTTGATGTACGAAAGATCAATGACTTGGAGTGTTAATTGTGAAGGAGAGAAGTAAGAGTAGCGTTCTTTGGTTATTGCAAGAATATCTTCATAGACTTCGCGGGCTGCATACGGGCCTTGAAAAAGCTGCACAAATGGTTGGGAGCCACTTTCAGAATAGAGCGCGAGAAAATCCGGTAGTAAATCCTTGAGCTGCTGACGCTGGTTGTCGAATTTTTTATAGAGTTCTTTGGGATGAATTGGAATATAAATCTTTCGCTTTCCCTTGTTTATCACATGGACATACCCGCGTCCTTCAAGCACACGAAGATTGTCATACACCGCCGTTCTCCCCACTGAAATGGCCCTTGCAAGCTCGCCTGCAGTAGCCTCTCCCCTTGAAAGTACGGCTAAATAGAGGGATGCACGCTGCTCATCAAGTCCAGTAGAAATAAGCCAATTTATGAGATTGTTCTTCATATGTCAATTATTT
>JACQRZ010000060.1 GCA_016206235.1 Candidatus Uhrbacteria bacterium | reverse complement strand
TATTAATAGATTGGACAGTCATTGGAAATTGGTAATTTGATATTGGAAATTATAAGTGTTCCTCACGCAGCTGCGCTTTAATACGACTTTTTGCCATATGCGTTTTTATAAATGAAAGCCAGTCAGGATTGGGGCGCTTACGATTTCGTTCGGTAAGAATATATACGACATCACCGCTATTGAGCTTGGTATTGAGACTCGCGAGCATGTCGTTAATGCGTGCGCCTGAGCACTTGCGGCCAATATCACTATGAATATAATACGCAAAATCAACTGGCGTTGAACCATCAGGCAAGTTAATGACATCACCTTTTGGCGTAAACACAAAAATGCGATTTTGAAATATATCCAAATTGAGCGTTTGCAGGAACTCTTCATGGCTGTACGACGTAGAAGACTGAATCGATAATATCTCTTGCAACCAATCAAGATTCTTCGTGATTCTCTGCGATGACTTGTTTGATTCATCGTAATTCCAGTGCGCGGCAATACCATATTTCGCTTCATAATCCATAGGGGTGGTCCGTATTTGAAACTCGACGATTTCATTCTCCTCAGAAAATACTGTTGTATGAAGAGATCGATAGTTATTTTGACGCGGCTGGGCTATGTAGTCCTTAAAGCGTCCTTGGAGCGGCTTGAAATATTGATGTAAGACGCCAAGGACCGTGTAACACTCGGCAATGGACTCTACGATTACTCGCATGGCAACAAGATCATAAATACCCTCAAGATCAGGGGTGTTTTTCTTTATTGATTTTCTGTAGATGCTATAAAAATGTTTCACTCGACTTTCCATACCGATAGGTGCAATACCATTTTCCTTAAAAATCTGGTGAAGCAAATCTTTGAGTCTTCCGAGGTACTGCTCTTTGCGCTCAAGTTTTGGTTGAGCGAGCTCAGTTATGGTTCGATATTCATCCGGATACATATACTTAAACGCGCAATCTTCTAAACGCTCTTTGATATACCCGATACCGAGTCGATGAGCAATGGGCGCATATATCTCAAGCACCTCATGAGCAATGCGCAGCTGCTTGTCACGAGGAAGTATGTCGAGCGTTTCAAGATTATGGAGTCTGTCAGCAAACTTAAGAATTACAATACGGATGTCATGAGCAATACTCACAAACATCTTGCGGAGATTTTCTGCATAGCGCTCCATCCCGCGGTATTTCAATTTTCCAAGTCGAGAAACGCCCTCTACAAGACTGCATACTTCATCGCCAAACTGTTTACGCACTTCATCAAGCGAAACAGATGTCTCATCTGGCACGTCGTGCAACAACCCTGCAATAATAGTTGCATCATCCATTTTAATCTTGGCCAAATGGTATGTTGCTCCAAGGGCATGCTGCATATACTCATCGCCATTTAAGCGATACTGTCCTTTATGAGCGTCACGGGCAAACTCAAAAGCAAGCTGTATCATGTCCTGATCAGACTTCGGATTGTACTTCTTTACAAGGTCAAGAATTGTTTGTATTTCCATAGGTAAAGGCATTTGTATTCTGGAAAAGCATACCATAGACTCTTAGGCCAATCAACCCCGGAAGGACTTTTTGCGTTTTTTAGATACTATGGTAGGATAGGTACTAATCACTAATCACTGAACACTAATCACTGAACATCTGCCTATGAAATATATCTGTGTGCCATGCGGGTATATATACGACCCCGCACTTGGCGATGTTGACGGCGGTATCGCTCCTGGAACGGCATTTGAGGACATTCCAGATAACTGGATTTGCCCTGTTTGTGGTGTTTCAAAGGAGCTCTTTGAACCCTACGAAGAGTAGGTACTAGCTTTCAGCTTATAGCTTATAGCTTAATGTATCATTAAAACTTATCACTAAGAACTAATCACCGACCTATGAGTGACCTATCACTATTGCGTATTGGCGATGTCGTCCCTTCAAAAGAATTTGAAGTTTTCTATAATGAAAAAGTTGAAAAAGTTTCTTTAGCTTCCTATCATGGCAAATGGCTGGTACTCTTTTTTTATCCGGCTGACTTTACGTTTGTGTGCCCCACGGAACTTGAAGAACTTGCTGACCTCTACGCCGAATTCCAAAATATTGGTGTTGAGATTGTGAGCGTAAGCACGGATACTGTTTATGTTCACAAAGCTTGGCATGACAACTCTCCCGCCATTAAAAAAATTCAATTCCCAATGGCGGCGGATCCTGCAGGGATACTTACGAGGCTTTTTGGTACGCATATTGAGGGCGAAGGACTTTCATTACGCGGAACATTTATTATCAATCCTGATGGCGTACTGAAGGCAATGGAAATTCATGACAACAGCATTGGTCGTAGCACCAAGGAACTTATTCGCAAGGTAAAAGCAGCTCAGTACGTTGCTGAGCACAAAGGTGAGGTTTGCCCTGCAAGTTGGGAGCCAGGAGAGAAAACGTTAAAACCAGGTTTAGATTTAGTAGGCAAAATATAATTCATTCATATGTTTGAAGTAGAACATTTTGATCGTCTTCTAGGAACGCCTGGATTTAGCGATCAACTCCTCAAAAACCACTTTACCCTCTATGAGGGGTATGTAAAAAATACAAATAGCATCCTTGAGCGGCTTACGAATATGTTGAATGAAGGCAACCAGTCGTCCCCCGAATTTGCAGAACTGAAACGCAGATTTGGATGGGAATTCAATGGCATGCGCCTTCATCAGTACTATTTTTGGAATATGGCAAACGGCGGAACCGAAATAAGCAATGATCATGAACTTTCAAAAAAAATCACTGCGGACTTCAGTTCATACGAGGCATGGGAAAAAGACTTCAAAGCAACTGGCGTAATGCGCGGCATTGGATGGGTGATTCTCTATCGAGATATGTGGACGGGGCAGCTTCTGAATACATGGATTAATGAACATGACTTGGGACATCTCGCGGGTTCACAGCCATTGCTCATTATGGATGTCTTTGAGCACGCATTTATGCTTGACTATGGCCTTAAGCGCGCAGATTATATTGAGGCCTTCTTTAAAGCAATCGATTGGAAGATTGTGGAAAACCGTTTTACCATGAAATAAAGAACATTCATTTCAATGTCTTGACTACCCCGCCAATGGCGGGGTCATTTGTTTCTCGATACATGTTAGGCATGTTATAGAAACAAAACAAAATCTCCGGGGAGGAACTTTTGTAAAATCCTTTGATCCCGGAGATCACGGAGCCCTGTATGACTCCTTGATTCTCTTTATTAAGAGATGCAAACACGTTCTTAAATTGTATGTAAAGGGATATCCACTAAGTATCATCATAATCGGAACGAATATGTCGGAGACGGAACGCATGGAGAATTCCGCTAAGCCTAGTAGAGTTTAGGGTTGTCATATTCGTAAAAAATCCCTTATGTGTTAGATTGTTAAAAGTGCGTTATTGGGTTACTGGCAGTCGACCAAACCTGCCATTCCCTCGCATTTCTTCTAACACCGCTGGGGGCATAAAGTTTCCCTATTGCATTGAATCATTTTCTTACTCGTTTTATTAGGGCCTTTCTTCCTATACTGAACAACAGAATGATTCTAAGATCATTTTTTATCCTCGTTGGATTCTTTGTGATGAGTAAATAATGGGTGCTGCAGGAGCTTCTTTTTTATCCGCAGCAGGATGAGTTTTACCGCGTTTTCTGTCTTTTGAACTGCGTGCGCAATTTCTTTGATATGCAATTGGCGCTCATAGCGCATAAAAAAAACGTTTTTATCAATTTGTGGCAGGCTTTCAATAAACTCCCAGATGCTTTCTCTTTTGAGCTTTTTTTCTGTCTCTGATGCTACATTTGTGGTGCTATCTGCCGTTTCGTCAACATCCTCAAGAGACAGATGGGTGTGCATACTGGTATACCGATAATAATTTACGAGGATATTATGGGCAACAGTTAAAAGGTATGTTAAATATGACCTACCGTTCATGTGATACTCCTGCAAACTTTTCAGTGCCCTTATAAATGTTTCTTGCCGAAGGTCTTCTGCAACTTCTCGTTTTTTTCCAACACGATAATAAAAAAAGTTGTATACCTTATCGGCATACTTCTGGTAGAGAAGATCAAAGTTCGCCGGATTCTCTTTTGCCATTTGTATGAGCTCGACGTCGTCGTTCATCATACAATGAGGTTAGAAGGTTAGAAGGTTTGCAGGTTGTAAATGATTACTTCTTTTCTTCTTCTCCGGGTTTCGTCCATGAGACAAAAGTGCAGTCTGGATATCTGCTGCAAGAATAAAAAATCTTTTTCCGCTTACTTCTCTTTTGAATAACGGTGCCACTTCCACATTCCGGACATGAAATGCCGGTCTTTTTATCGGTCAATGAACGAATGGTCTTGCATTCAGGATATGCTGAACATCCTAAAAATGACCCAAATCTACCACGTTTAATCACCATTTTTGAGCCGCATTTTTCGCACGGGTCGTATTCCTGCTCACCGTGACCATCTGATTCGTGCGTAGTGGTTAATGGCTTTGAATTTTTACACTCCGGAAAACCTGAGCACGCCAAAAATTTTCCAAAACGACCCATTTTCACAAGCATTGGCTTACCGCACTTTTCGCACACTTCCGTGGTTGTCTCATGAATAATATCAGATCGCGTGAGTTCTTTATCTTTCTGAATCAAGTGCTCCTTGAATGGCTCGTAGAAGGTGCGCACCACAGGCACCCATCCCTTCTTCCCTTCAGCAATCTCGTCAAGATCGTCTTCCATGCGTGCGGTGAACGCATAGTCAACAATATTTGGAAAGTGAGCAACGAGCAGATCGCTGACCATGCAAGCAATCTCTGTCGGCTTCAGTCTGCCATCTTCTCGCTGTGCATAATTACGCTCGATAATCGTACCAATCGTTGGCGCGTAGGTTGAAGGACGGCCAATGCCAAATTCTTCTAGTGTTTTCACAAGAGTCGCTTCAGAGTACCGCGCTGGCGGCTTGGTAAAGTGCTGACAGGGTTCAAGTTTGAGAAGATCAAGCTCCTCACCATCCGAAACGTGAGGTAGTCGAACCTCATCGCCACTGGTATCGTATACCTTCAGAAAGCCGTCATAGAGCATCACTTGGCCTGTTGCGCGGAATACATAATCCTTTCCGTCTGATCCTCGCGCATTCACATCAATGGCTGTGGCCTCAAAAAGCGCGTCTGCCATCTGGCTTGCAAGGGCACGACGCCAGATAAGATCATAAAGCTTCCACTGTGTGTCAGAGAGATGCTCTTTCACGCTTTGGGGTGTTCGAGAAATCGATGTCGGACGAATCGCTTCATGGGCTTCCTGTGCAAGCTTTGATTTTGTCTTGTATCGCCGCTCGCCCGTAGTCGCCTTTTCGCCAAAATGCTCTTTGATATACTCTTTGCTTTCTGAAAGAAATTTTTCGGACAGATGTACAGAATCAGTACGCATATACGTGATAAGGCCCTCTGCAGAGCCTCCTGTCTCAATGCCTTCATAGAGCTGCTGCGCAATACTCATGGTTTGCTTTGCTGATAAATGCAAACGTTTGTTGGATTCCTGTTGCAACGTTGATGTTGTGAATGGCGGCGGTGGCGTTTTGGATACTTTTTTCTTTTCAAGCGACTGCACTCGATATGCCGCCCCGGCAAGCGCGTCAACAATCATCGTTGCTTGATCACTGTTTTGAATATCAAACTTATCGAGTGTTTCGTTGTTTCGTTTGGTCAGTTTTGCCATAAAGGCGTTGTTCTCGCTTTTTTGAGAAAGCTCAACGTCGACAGACCAATATTCTTGAGGAATAAAACGTTCAATTTCTCGCTCTCGCTCAACAAGAAGACGGACAACTACAGACTGTACACGACCTGCAGATAATCCCTTTGCAACTTTTCTCCACAAAAATGGGGAAAGCTCATAACCAACGAGTCTGTCTAAGACCCTACGAGCCTGCTGAGCATCGACAAGATCCATATACAATGACCGCGGGTGTTCGAGGGCATCTCGCAGCGCTGACTCAGTAACTTCGTGAAATACAATACGCTGAACTTTATCTTCGGGTATTTGCAAAAGTTCCTGAAGATGCCACGATATTGCCTCTCCTTCGCGATCCTCATCAGTTGCAAAATAGACGTGTTTTGCTTTGGAGGCAGTTTTCTTCAGGGCGGTTACTCGCTTCTGATTTGTGCGAGGAACGATATAGTGGGGTTCAAAATTATGCTCAACATCAACACCCATTTTACTCTTGGGCAAATCGCGAATATGGCCAAATGAAGATTCGACAATAAAATCAACCCCTAAAAATTTGCTGATTGTTTTTGCTTTTGTCGGTGACTCAACAATAACTAAATTTTTTTGCTTTGCCATATGATACAGTTTGCAGCTTTTAGCTTGCAGCTGGCAGAAAATTAAATCTGAAAGCTATAAGCTGTCAGCTGAAAGCTAGAGCTTAATGTACTGCATTGAACCAATGTTTTTCACTAAACCCTTCATTTCTAATATGAGTAGTGTACTGACTGTTGACTGTATGTCAAGGGAAGTGGCATGGGCAATCTCGTCAATATGGAGAGGTTTTTCAGCTAATATACATAAGATATGTTGCTCAGTTCCAACTTCGTTCAGTACTTCTTTTTGCTCAAGAGTGAGGCAAAGATACTCAAGCACCTCCTGTATATCCTTCACTGAAGTCAGACAATGAGCGCCTTTTTTAAGAAGCATGTTTGTGCCTTCAGATGCCAGTGATGTGATAGGCCCTGGCACCGCAAAGACTTCCCTATTTTCATGAAGTGCGAAATGTGCCGTAATCAAAGCGCCTGATTTCGCTGGTGCCTCTACCACAACGGTTGCATGCGAGAGACCTGCAATAATGCGGTTGCGCTGAACAAAATGATACTTCAACCCTTTCGTGCCAGGCGGGTGCTCGGAAAGAATACATCCCCCATGATCAAGAATGCTTCGAGCGAGACCTCGCTTTTCTGCTGGGTATAATGACGCATCATCAATACCGGTGCCAAGCACAGCAATGGTCCTTCCGCGCACTTCCAGAGCTCTCGCATGTGCCCATGAATCAACGCCATAGGCTAATCCACTGACAATCGTGCAACCGGCGCGTGCTATCTCGCCACTGAGACGCTCTGTTGCTAGTCTACCATACGACGTTGCTGTACGTGTACCTACCACACTTATACAATTGGAAAAGGACGATGGCGCTTCACCTCGGTAATAGAGTATTTCCGGATGTTTGTGTATCTGCTTAAGAAGAGATGGGTAATCTGGATCATGCGGCCTGCATACTTTTATATCTTCCATACCATATTAGTCTACCAAACTCCTTGACAAAAGTGAAAAAATGTGCTATATGTATAGTCACATATACGTCCTTCTTATTCTGTTTGTCAGTACCGTTATTCAAAACATTCCTCCTTGTTTTTGATTAACAAAAGTCAAAGCCCAAACTGCGTTATCGCGGAGGGCCTTGCACTGGCAAACGGTGTAAGGAGGATTTTTTTGTGTGCTTCATTATTTTAATGAAAAACAAACAAAACGCGCCGAAGCCTTGCTTTGTTCCGCCAAGGTCTTTGATGAAGGCGAAACGAAAGCGGTTTATCCATTAACTGAATTGTAGTACCTATTTCGTGCTGTCTCGATATCATTCCTAAGGAGTTCCTGTAATGTATCGACAATACTACCAAAAACGTTTTCTAGATCAGTCTGTTCTTGTTGGTTGAATCGCTTCAAAACAAAATCCTCTGCCTTTTCACCAATACCAACCTCAGGTGTTATACCAATACGAAAGCGAATAAACTCCTGCGTACCAAGGAGGTCGATAATATTCTGAACACCGTGGTGACCGGCAGAAGACGCATTCGTTTCTATTTTCATCTTCCCCAAATGCAGATCAAGTTCGTCATGAATAACTATCAAGTCGCTCGAAAGGTCAAATGCATTTCCTGAATACTGTGTGCATTTCTTTACTGCTTTTCCTGACTCATTCATAAAGGTCTGGGGTGTGAGCAAAATCATTCGTTCAGCTTTACGGCCTTCATCGCGATACCAGTCAAACTCAACTGATTCGTACAGCTTATTTTTTTCACGACCTACCTCATAAAACGACTGATTGGATCTCCACTCCTTCATGAGAAAATCAAGCGCCATAAAACCCACGTTATGACGCGTGAGTTCGTACTCCTTTCCTGGATTTCCAAGTCCGACGATTATTTTCATACATCAGTGTTTAGTGGTTTGTGATTAGTTTCAAGTACGGGTTACGGATTATGCTTTACGGGTTACTCGCTTTTCTGTATGAATGCGGATAGGTGTTCCACCAAAATCATAGTGCTCACGAAGACGATTTTCCAAATATCGCAAATACGCAAAGCTCACACTCATACGCTCTCCAACCAACAATTCAAATGTTGGGGGTATGGCATCGAGCTGTGATATGCCATAGATAACGGGTTTTTTCTTTCCTCGTATCCACTGGGGAGGCAATTTTGCGATCGCTTTTTTGATAAAAATATCGAGCTCCTCTTGTCTGATACGGCGCTCACGCGCTTTTTCAATGGCACGCACTGCATCTAAAATCTTATGAGTGCGTTGCCCCGTGAGTGCAGACACAAACAGCATAGGCGCCCACGAAATAAAGGAGAAGTATTGCTTAAAATAACTTTCATATGCCGCGCTGCTTTTTGCATCTTTCTCTGCAACAAGATCCCATTTATTCATGACGAGCAAGATCCCTGCGCCTGACTCAACGGCAATTTGCGCAAGACGACTTTCCTGCTTTGCAGGCGTTACTGATCCATCAAAAACTAAGAGCACAACGTCTGATTTTTTGATATTTGCGATACTGCGCACCACGCCTTCTCGCTCTAAACTGGAAGCAACCTTACTTTTTTTTCGAATACCGACAGTATCGATCAGTGTTAGTGGCGTGCCCTCATATTCAAGAAATGTATCTTGCGGCTCTCGTGTGGTGTGCGCCTGCGCGCTCACAATAACGCGCTCCTCACCAAGTATGGCGTTGAGAAGTGATGACTTGCCCACATTCGTCCGTCCAATAATTGATACTTGAATAGGTTTGTCTTCTCGTTCCTTGGCAATGCCATGCCCACCCTTTTTGAGTACTGCCAAGACATGATCTAGCAAATCACCGACGCCAACTCCTGTTGCTGCGGAAATTGCAAAGGGTTTGCCTAAACCTGTTTTGAGCCACTCTTTGTCGAATGTGCCTTGAATGTGCGAAAACTTATCTGCTTTATTGGCAACAAAGATGGTAGGTGCCTTTGTGAGCGCGCGAAGATTTTTGAGAAACAAGAGGTCATCTGGTACGAGCCCATCCTTTACATCGACCATAAACAAAATAACATCCGCTTTTTTCAAAGTTTTTTTGAGCTGTGCGTATACCTTTTTTTCAATCTCTGTCTCTGCCTTTTCAATAAAACCGCCTGTGTCGGCAAGCATCAATGCTTGATCACGCCATGTGCAGACGCCTTGATTTACATCACGGGTCGTACCTGCGACAGGGGCCGTAACTGCCTTTTTTTTTCCAACACAACGATTAAAAAGTGTCGATTTGCCAACGTTCACTCTGCCTGCCAATGCGATAAGTGGCAGGTCTTTTGCACTATTTTTTTTCACCCCGTTAATACTTTTCAGATTCATTGCGATAGATATTGTTTCTTATAATACTCTGCAAACTCCCCCGACTTGATTGGCTTCCACCACACCTCGTTTTCCGTATACCATGCGACCATCTTTTCCAATGCATCATCCAATTGATACCTGGGCTGCCAGTCTAGTTGAGCAGTGATTTTAGAATGGTCAACAGCGTATTTCAGGTCATGTCCCGGACGATCCTTTACAAACTCAATTATCTCATCGCCCTTTCCCATGATCGCTAAAAGTTTCTTTATAACCTCAAGATTTGTAAATGGTGGATTGTCCGGCCCGACAAAATATGTTTCTCCGGGGATTCCTTTTGAAACAATTGCATCAATGGCGCTACAGTGATCTTCAACATACAGCCATTCGCGTACTTGATTACCGGGAGTGTATACGGGCACTTTTTTACCCTCCAGAATATTTGTGATTGCCAATGGTAGAAGTTTTTCAGGATACATGTAGGGCCCGATATTGTTGGCGCAATTGCTGATGGTGACTGGAAGGTGGTAGGTGTGGTAATAGGCGCGAACAAAATGGTCGGATGCAGCTTTACTTGCAGAATATGGGCTGCGCGGGAGATATGGACTCTCTTCAGTCCACAATTCATCGGAGTCAAGGGCGATATGACCGTATACCTCGTCCGTTGAAACATGATGGAATCTTTTTACATTATAAGCACGCGAGGCCTTCAAGAGTTCATGAGTGCCGATAGTATTTGTTCGAATAAATATATCCGGATCAGTAATTGAGCGGTCCACGTGGGTCTCTGCGGCAAAATGAATCACGACGTCCGGCTTGAATTCTACAAACACCTTGTCGACGAGTACAGGGTCTGCAATGTCGCCTTTGACAAAAGAATACCGCGGATCATTTGCAACGTCCGCTACATTTGCAGGGTTGCCGGCATAGGTTAATTTGTCTATATTGCAAATACTCAAATCGGTATAGTTTTTCAGTAAAAAATGGATCATATTTGACCCAATAAATCCGCATCCGCCAGTAATGAGATAGTTCATGTGTTTAAGGGTATAGGGTTCAGGGTATAGGGTTTAGCGATTTGCGTCTTTGATATCAATTAATACAAGATATGAGGCGAGAAAAATAATGAGGCCGCAGGCAAAAGCAAAGAGTATCGCAAAAAGACTTTTCTGTCCAACATGACCATATATCCCAAAGGATACTAGAGCTGCAATAAAAAGACAAAGTATGGCGAGTCGCAATCGTGAATTCGTATGTGCTTTTGGCGTCTCAAAAAAGAGCGATGTCAAACCAGTAAGCCCGCACACCATAAGAAGATAATCAACATTTACAAATTGAACAACAATCCCGCGCCGAATGCCTTCGACAAAAAAAATACCAAGATAACCAAAAAAAGAGAGTAAAAATATATCGTAGATGATGTGCCCTATGAAATTGTTGTTAAAAAGATTTTTCATGCATGAAAAGGTTTTAGCTTCTAACTGCTAGGTTCTAGCTTTTTTTAAAAAAATTTTTAACTGATGTAATGATATCGTCGCGAGTGAGCGTTATATTCATTTGCGAAAAGATGATGTACTCGTATGCGCGCTTATCAATCGTAAGTCCTGGAATGGAAAAGAGAAAGGTATACCGTCCATTGGCATAGGAACTTTTGGTGAGATCAAACTCGACTTCGCCTACCGTCCATTCACCCTTGTCCGCCGTGGCTTTAGCGGAGACGGATTGGATTCCTTCCTTGAATGGTTTTAGGGCGAATTTCCATCCTTCTCCATCCTTTACTCCCATGCCAATCTGGCGGCCTGAATGGTTTTGATACAAAACGGTAAATATGATTCTCTGGTATGGAACAAGCGTCTTTATATCGAAATATACGGGATCTTCAAAAACAGTTTGGGTCTGAGGATTTTTAGAAAGGTCAAGCGAGGTTGCTCTCGAAAGAGGCCGCAGCTGGCTTACCTGCCCGTGTAAACTACCGAAAGTATACGCGATTCTTTTCGCGCCTGCAAATGGAATATTTTGATCAATGATCCATAGCACTCCTGTAATGCAAAAGACCGCAAGAGCGCAACGCCAGAGGAATTTGAATAAGAAAAAAGATACAGATGTACGCATTACTTTTTACCAATTACTCTTTACTTTTTACCACTTTGTATAAATATTCTTTCTCATCTATTTGCGCCACATATTCCAAATCAAGACCAAATTTTTTAAAATATTTTTCTGAAACAAATGCCGCGTCCGTTGGTTTCCAAAAACCGTAATAATAGAGCGTCGCTTCTTGCAAGATGGCGGGCAATAAGGCTGCTTCAGAGAATGTTTCAAAAGATGATGCTACCTTGAATTCGGGAAAAAAAATCTTGTCGGAGCGTTGTGAAATAATAATCGCAGACGCTGGCACGCTCTTGGAAACACTATCGAGTTTTGAAAAATTTTCACGCAGGTACCGAACAGTATGAAAGAGGCCCTCAGGCGCCTGCCATAGGACTAATTGAAATGAAAAAAAACAGTATGTAGCAATGCAGAGGGTAAGCACACTTGAACGTACAAATCCGCGTGACGCGCGACTCGCCAGAAAGAAAAAACCATATGCTACAAAGGGCAATGAAAAAACAAACATTGGCAACCAATAACGCACGTATGAATTACCAATTGTAACTTCCTTTGCGACGTTGTCATGCACTGTCCAGCTCCCATAAAATATGATCAACCACGCACTCACTGCAAGTACACATATACCATAGAACGTTTGTACACCAAATCCTTTTGAGCGAGCGCGTACGAATTGTGCTGCAAAGGAACCAACGCCAAGCAGAAGAAACGGTACTGTCCACCAAAACATCTGTGCGAAGTAATCCTGAAATTGTCCGAGAAACGTACGAGGAGCAAATCCAAAGGGCAAGATGTACTGAATAAAGGGTGTGAGGGTTGATGAAAGCCAGTGGAAAAAACTTCCTATGTCGCGTGTTTGCCCAGCTGCAACCGTTTTTTCAAATGCAACAGCACTGGGCTGAAAATCAATCGTCTGATACCCAAAAATCATTGGATTACCATACACATGGTTATTGGTCGCGAGAAGAAGAAGCAAAGGTACTGCAATACCGATACTCACACCAATACCACTTCGAATTGAGATATATCGCCTCAACGTACCGTAGGCCATGACGAGTATAAAGACACCCATTACCCACAGGCTTTCCGATAACCGAATACTGAGCGCTGTGCCAATACCCAATCCTCCGAGAATGAGACACAGATACCACCATACCGGTTTTACCGATGTGTCCTTTGCTTGGTAGATTTTTTTCAAAGCAACGGCTGTAAGAGCGCACCCAATAATGAGTATGTCAATAAAGAGCACGTTGGGGAGCATTGCCCTGCTCGCGTTATACCAATACGCTGGATGAATGAAGAGCAGCAGAGATGAAAGAAGTGCGATGCGCCGAGAAAAGAATTGCGCTAAGAAAAGCGCGAAAAATCCAACGCCAACCACAGCGAAAAAAGGCGTAAGATACGGCAATATGCCAACACCAAAAAAATTGGCCAATCCACCATAAATATAGACCATTCCTAAAAAACTCACCGGCACCACGTTTGATCCAGCTACGGTCATGCTCCGCGGATGCACTAATCCTTTACTTGCATCAAGAAGCGGTTCTTCATACCATGGATTTCCCGTGAGAGCAATTTGACGGGCAAAGTAGTAGTTCGCGGTTTCATCCGGCGAGTTAAACTTGATCGTACTGCCTGACCACGATGAAAAGGAAAGAAAACTGTAGACGAGAAAAAAAATAATCCCGATCAATAAAATTCCAACTGCTTGAAATAATTTTTTATTCAAATAGGACATTAGAAGGTTCTAGGTTCTAGGTT
>JACQRZ010000058.1 GCA_016206235.1 Candidatus Uhrbacteria bacterium | reverse complement strand
TATCTAAACTTATGTTTTTTGTTCTTTGGTTCCGATAGTCGAATCTTATGATTTGATCCTAAAGCTTCTCGAATCTTAGGTAGTAACTCCTTATCACATGAATAGAATGCGACATACTGCGATCCTCGTGGATTTGAGTAAACTGCGCCGTCGGCAATAATAAAACCAAGAATATAAGCCATATTGCGCGACCAGCTATTAAAGAATAGCTACATTATATTTCCATGGGAATTCTCTCTTGATTTTCGGCTTCGCTTTCGGCCGTTCGTCAGGTCGAAAACTCCAAAGATTAAAATTTGTAAATCGCGCGCATGATTGTGAACGTATGCCGAATTGATGAAACCAACGTGTGACTGTTGACCGCGGTAAACCGAGTCGTTTGCCGATTTCCGAATGTTTCAAATTTTCATTCCAATGCCATGCATGCAAAAGTTCTGGAATTGATTGTTTCCAATTTTGTTCAAGTTCTTTAAGACGAATTGATTCTTGTATTTTTTGCATGGCGACTTCTATCATTATCACTAGAGTGCCATGAAATGAGTGTTTGTCACTACTGTCGCACCACAACCATCGCTTTCACGATATTCGTTACCGGTTTGTGGTCTCCTGTCGAGTAATCCCGAATTGCCTGAAAAAGCCGTTCTTCCTTATATCGGTATGCCTTGCCCTGTCGCGTACCAGGGTCATTGGTAATGAATTCCTTTTGTACCTCATCATAACCAATAATTGGCAGCATGTGTCGTTCGGGACCGGGCGCGGTATAGTAGGGATTTCTTAACTTTCTGCCATCTACAGGAACAAGAACAACCACTCCCTTCTTTAGCTCGTTAATAACATCTTCGAGTTGAATTGAAAAACGCGCTTCAACGTTTACATGCTTGTAATAGTCTCGAATAAGTTTGGCTGTGTCGCCTGTCGAAAGATCGATATACGTTCCAAAACGTTTCTTTTCATACACTGAAAGCTTTTGTATCTCACTCAAGGCTTCTTTCTTTGAAAGAGATGTACCGCCTCGCACCCAACGCATTGCCATAATCACTGATGCCTCTTCGCATCCATTTTGATACATTGCATTTTTCCAATTTCCGTCAGGCGCCTGAGAGGTAAAGGGGAAGGTATCAATAATGGCAGCATGTGCGCCAGCAGAAAAACAAAGTAGTGAAATGAGAAAAAGCCCTGTGATTATACCTGCCGCGTATCGCGCCTTTGCGTTTTGAGAAGAAGAAACGAGCCTATGCATATCAAGAAAATACTTATGACTTGGGGCATGCGCATACCAAAAAGGACTGGCACACTATCAACGCGTAGAAACTCAATGAAAAGTCTCATCAGTGAATACCCCAAGAGGTACACTGCAGTTATAAGGCCGGATTGAACTGCCGCTTGCTTTCGTACAAGATACATTAAAAAAACAAAAAGAATAAGACTTCCAATCGATTCATATAAAAACGTTGGGTGAAAAGAGGTAAATGATTCGTACCCCGGTAACCGGTGAGCGAGGTCTATAGGAATCGCCCATGGCAGATTGGTTGGCAGCCCATAATTTTCTTGGTTAAAATAATTTCCCCACCGCCCTAGCGCTTGTCCAAGAGCAAGGCCAGGCACGAGTATATCAGTTATCCCAAAGAGCGAATGCTTGTATCGTCGGCAGTAAAGATATACCGCTCCAAAACCTCCAATGAGCGCGCCGTGCCACACAATACCGCCGTGCCATATGAGAGGTATTTCAAAAGGATAGGCCATGAAATAATCAATGTGATAACAAACGAAGAGAAGTCTTGCAGATACAAGTCCCACAATAAAACAAAGAAAAAAGAGCGTATCAATATGAATACGCTCTTTTTTTGATAGATAGTAGGTCACGCCATATCCGAGCGCAACAGCGCATGCAAGAAGGAATCCATACCAGTGGAGCGGGACAGTACCGATATATACCAGGATTGGCGATGGCGGAAAACCACTTAAAAACATTAGACTAGTTTCTTTATTTCGATTTCGTCTTCCTCCACGGTCAAAATCATATCTCCTCGCCGCGCGATTGTATTCTTTTTCAAAAATTGATACGGATTTGAAACGACCCGGTACATCGTAACGCCGCGCACAATATTCAGCTGTTGACGCAGCGTCGCATCATTTGAAAAACCGATCAAACGTACTTCAGGGCGATGGCTTGCAATCAGTCGGACAAGATCAGCATCAGCGTCAATCATCACTAGCTTTATCTGACGTGTCTGCAATATATCAGATGCCGCGTGAGCAATCATACTTTTAATATCCCGTTCTTTCGTAATAGCGGGGCACGTATAATCATCGAATTTTGAACGCTCTGCCTCATGGATTGTTTGAGCCATAATCTTCACTGTTTCCATTGGGTATTTACCAGTAGCACTTTCACCGGAAAGCATAACGGCATCCGTATGGTCAATAACCGCATTTGCAACATCCGATACTTCAGCTCGCGTCGGGCGTCTGCTCACGATCATCGATTCAAGCATCTGGGTTGCAACAATAACCGGTTTGCGATGTTGGAGGCATTTTTGAATAAGCTGCTTTTGGATAATGGGCACTTTTTGAGCCGGCACTTCAATACCGAGATCGCCGCGCGCAACCATAATACCATCGACAACGTTGATAATCTCATCGATATTTTCCACAGCCTCGGCACGCTCAATTTTTGCAAAGATACCGATACGGTTTGCGTGAGGATGTTTTCTGCCATAACGCTTCAGAATTGATCGCAGTGTGACCACATCTTTTGCATTACGCACAAAGGAGAGCGCAACATAATCAACGCCATGGGCTGCGCCAAACAGCACATCGTCCTTGTCCTTTTGGGTAATACTTGAAATAGAGATACTTGCGCCAGGTACGTTGATACCCTTGTGGGACTTCACCACACCCTCAACAAACACCGTGCAATGAATCTCGGGTCCTGACACTTTTACAATGCGAAGATCAATAAGGCCGTCAGCTATAAGAATATGCTGGCTAGATTTTACGTCTTTTGCAAGCCCTGCGTAATGATTCGGCAGCATCTTCACTCTGCTTTTTTCGGTGTACATTTCTTGGGGAACAAGCACAACCGACTCGCCTCGCTTAAGCTGCACTCCCTCCTCTCGCACTTCTCCAATACGAATGCGTGGTCCCTGAAGATCTTGCAAAATAGCTACTGGCTCACCCCTCTTCTTTGCCGCCGCGCGAATATTCTTGATGAGTTTTGCGTGACTCTTGTAGCTTCCGTGAGAAAAATTGAGACGCGCTACGTTCATGCCTGCCTTAATAAGTTTTTCAAGCATGGCAATTTTTTCCGACGCCGGTCCAATCGTACAGACGATCTTGGTGAATTTCATAATTGTGAGGGTGGAGGGTTTAGCGTTTAGAGTATAGGGTGTAGTATATCTTGAATCAGTACAGCTTACAACTACAAAGCTCCCTGATAATCTCAGGGAGCTTCTCAACTTCTATTAACTACAACCTACCAACTACTCACTCATTCGAGTCTGAGCTCAGTCTTCGACAAACTCAGACCATGAGCATATCGAATGGAGTCGAAGACTAGTAATCGTATCCGCCCATGCCGCCCATACCAGGCATACCGCCGCCGTGGTCGGCATGCTCCTTTTTCTCTGGAATGTCTGCAATCACAACTTCGGTGGTCAAGAGCATAGAAGCGATCGACGCTGCATTCTGTACTGCCGAGCGAGCAACCTTGGTTGGATCGATAATGCCTGCCGCGAGCATGTCTTCATACGTATCAGTCGCCGCATTATACCCTTCTGAACCTTTTCGTTTTTTTACTTCATCGGCAACAATGCTTCCGTCTTTTCCCGCGTTAAAGGCGATTTGTCGGATTGGCTCTTCAAGTGCACGCTTTAAAATAGCAACACCAACCTGCTCTTCACCTTCGAGCTTAAGATTATCGAGCACGGAAACACAGCGAAGCAATGCGACACCGCCGCCTGGAACAATGCCCTCTTGGACAGCTGCCTTTGTTGCTGCTAATGCATCTTCAATGCGATACTTGCGCTCCTTCATCTCAGTTTCTGTTGCCGCGCCAACCTTAAGTACGGCTACGCCGCCGGCAAGTTTTGCCAAGCGCTCGTGCAGCTTTTCCTTATCGTAGTCAGACGTTGTTCGCTCAATTTCTTTGCGCAGTCCCGCTATGCGTGCCTTTATGCTCTCTGCATCTCCCTTGCCTTCGACTATGGTCGTATGCTCCTTAGTTGCAACGACTTTGCGCGCGCGTCCAAGGTTCTCAATTGTAGCTGACTCAAGCTTAAGTCCCACTTCTTCAGAAATAACTTTACCATCGGTTAAGACGGCTATATCTTGCAACATCTCTTTGCGACGATCACCAAAACCTGGGGCTTTCACTGCCAAACAGTTAAACGTTCCTCGAAGCTTGTTGAGAACAAGCGTTGTTAATGCTTCGCCATCGAGGTCTTCAGCAATAATAACAAGTTCCTTCTTTCCGGATTGCGCCACGCTTTCAAGTAAAGGAAGAATGTCGCGAATTGAAGAGATCTTTTTGTCAGTAATCAAAATGTACGGATCCTGATATTCTGCTGCCATGCGCTCGGTGTTGGTTACCATATAGGGCGAGACGTATCCTTTGTCGAACTGCATACCTTCGACAACTTCTTTCTGGATACCAAACACTTGCGATTCTTCAACTGTAATAACGCCATCAGAACCAACTTCTTTCATTGCCTCGGCAATGATTTTTCCAATTTCAGGATCATTGGCAGAAATCGAAGCGACTTGGGTAATCTCTTCGTGGCCAGCAACTGGCTTTGAAATGTTTTCTTTAAGCTCTGTAACGATTGCTTCAGTGCCTTTTTCAATACCGCGACGAATAACCATTGGGTTTGCGCCCGCGGCAACATTCTTCAAGCCTTCTGCAATCATGATTTGCGCAAGCACTGTTGCGGTGGTTGTGCCATCACCTGCTACATCGTTGGTCTTTGTGGCAACTTCCTTCACAAGTTCTGCGCCAATATTTTCGAACTTATCTTCAAGTGAAATTTCTTTAGCGATCGTAACGCCGTCATTCGTAATGGTCGGTGCGCCATAACCCTTTTCAAAAACCACATTGCGTCCTCTTGGCCCAAGCGTCACCTTTACTGCATCTGCAAGTTTGTCGACGCCGCGTTTTACTGCAGCGCGAGCCTTTTCATTAAATAAAAGTTGTTTTGCCATACCTTTCAAGCTTCTAGCTTTTAGCTGCTAGCTTCTAGTATTATGAATAAATTACTCGACGACTGCTAGAATATCTGATTCTGACAAGATGAGATACTCTTTATCATCGATCTTTACATCGTCTGGGCTGTATTTTTTGAATACGATAATATCGCCCACCTTTACTTCGCATGGATGCCTCTGTCCAGACTCCAATAACTTGCCTGGCCCAACAGCTATGACCTTGCCTTTTTCTGGCTTTTCCTTGCTCACGGTATCTGGCAAAATGATGCCGAGTTTCGTGACTTCCTCTTCACTGATCGCCTCTACAATCAAGCGATCACCAAGCGGTTTAAGCGCCATACTCTCTATTCATTTATGAATAAAACAATGCCCTATGGGACATCATGTTAGGCATGATTTTATGACACATCGGATGAGTTGTCAACCCCACTTAGCGCCATACCAATCCACCACAGTACAATTCCTACTGGTATCGTCCAAAAAAAATGGTCAAAAAATCCAACAAAAATCGCGAAGAGAAACAGGCGTTGTTTGAGCACGAATGCAATTGAACTTGAGGCACGCCTCAAAAGTTTCCATGCAAGATGTGCGAGAAAAGCAAGGAAACAAAGCAATCCTAAAACACCGATCTCTGCAGCTATAAGCAGATAGTGCGAATGCGCCGGCTGGTAGGCATACCATGGCTTCTTTACGCCATCTGCCCGATCACGTGCCTCCAGCGCATAGGTACTGTTTCCTACGCCAACGCCTTGGGGCGCGTGTTGAATAGTTTTCCATCCATCCTCGAGCGATGATACTCGCTCCTGAAGTGATTTTTTCTCAAGCCGCTCCAATCCTCCAATACCAAGTCGAGCAAACACAGGTTCACGATAGACACCACTAAGCGTGGCTACAATAATGCATGACATAATAACAAGCAGGGTTGTAGGTGAAATTCCTTCATAGAGAGTGTTTCTGTCCTCTCGTTTTTTCCAAAGCAAGGAAATGCCCAGAACTATGAAGAGGCATAAAACTACTTCGCGGGAAAAGGTAAAAAAAAGCCCAATGAGTAGAAGGATGGTACTTACGCTTAGCCAAACCATTTCATACTTCTTTTCTGCTCTCGTCGCCAGAGTCGCGCTACAAAGAAAAGCGATACCTAAAAAATAGGCGAGAATATTCGGGTGAGGAAAACTTCCGTAGGCGCGCAACCATCGTGCGTCAACTGTTTGTACAACAGCGTCCCCAAGTACCCTTGGAGAATGATATGCCATGCCAAGCAAGGTGCTTGCCGGAACTTCCTGTATAAAAAATTGTCCTATGGCAAGACATGCCTGAATGCTGCCAGCTGCAATAAGTGTAAGGGCCATTTTTTTCCAATGCACCTGCAATGATTGGATAATGACAAAAAGAAGAAACCCCTGAAGGAAACGGATTGCATAGTACAGAGCGATGTCTCGGTTCTGCGCCCACACCAATGAGATGCCCACGAAAAGCAAAGCCACGCCTACAAATAATAGAGACCCTTTATTTTTTTTGATCGTAAACATTATGTCGTCTCTATCGTGCCTTCGAGTGACCAGAAGAAAAAAGAGCGCTATACAAACAATCGCTATGACATCCCAAAGATACACACCCATGGTGCCGTACTGCCACACATTTTCAAGCGAGGTACCTGGCACACCGGTCGTCCCTTCTCGAAAAATCCAAACCGTTTGCCAAGGAAGGAAAAAAAGGAGCGATAAAACTGCATATTCAAGAACCGTCTTCACTTTAAAATCTCTAACGGGGTTCATACCATTTTGCCGAATTTTTGAATGAATGCCTTTCGAATTTCTTCTCTGCGGTCATTAGGATGACATTTGATCATCTGGTTGTTGAGAACGACGCGGGTATCCTTATTCATTGCTTCACGCAATTCATCAGGCAGTATGGCAAGCTGAAGGCGCTGCAGACTGCGCTCGAGCCAGGAAAGGCGAGAAAGAATCCATTCAAACGTCTTTTTAACAACGGGGGACGTCTTCCCAAGTGATACCTTTCGGCGCTGGTTAAGGGTATAGACGCTGCGATGCGGCACAAGATGTTCTACCCATGTGTTTGCCACATAGAATCTCGGGTACATTTCCTTTTCAGAATAAAGCGGCACGCATGACGCAGTCCACATACAAAGATACACATCGGGAGTTCCATCTTTTTCGAGCAACAACAAATGCTCAAGATTCAGGGAGTCATCCGATAAAAAAAAGCTTAGGCATATGGCGTCACGCATATGGCCTTTCCGTGGCCGACTTCCTGCCACCTCCATAAAAAATGTTGTAAGCGCTCGTACCAGCCAGAGATATCCGCGTTCGGCAACAATCAAAAAATCAATGTCGCCGTCATCACGTGAAGCGCTGAACGCCAGCGTATTCACGACCGCCACCATCCGCACAAAAGGCAAACGCGCAAACAGCCAAGCGGCCCTATGAGCTTTTCGATATTTTCTCTCTGCAAAGATATAGCGATCATGACGTTCCCAGACATATGATTCATTTCCCTTCAAAAAGTACATGCCATGCTTGCATTCACACAAGTCCTGAATGAATGCCGATGTTGTAAGCGTTGCTGCAACATCCATAAAAGAACTATTCTGGAAGTCGTATAAAAGATATTTCCATATCTCAAACGGCGTGAGAGGAAAATGAAAATAATCAAAGTAGCACAACGTGGCAAGAATACTGCGTTCAAGCGAGGTTCTCTCGTTGACACTCGTTATTCGGTGAGATATACTCATAATCATCGTTTCTCAGAGTTCATCACAAAACTTCGATGAACTCCAAAATCATATCACAGGACTTACAAAAAAAATACTACTGGAATTGCTGCTTTTGATCGTACGGTTTTTTGGCGTAATCAAAAAACTATTGGTATTCGCCATATCCTTTGTTGCCAAGGCTGTGGTGAAATGTTGTATTGTCATTTCAAAAAAACCGTTTCTTTTCTTTTACAAAATTCATCTTAAACTTCAATCTCGTAGAGCAAACTTAGGCATCGATATCAAGGCGCCATTTCTCTATTTTTTCAGCGGGACGTCAATTGGATTTGTACTCCTTGTTGGCCTGGGCTTTCTTGTTATTGGCGCGAACGCGCAAAATCGAAACAGTGATGCGGACTTTCTCAACCCGCATAATATATTAACGTTCTATGTGGTGAAGACCGAAATCACCACTGATGAGGAAGAAATTGCAATCACGACAGAAAATGAATATTCATCATTAACGGCAAACAATGCAGCGCTTGGCGAAGACGCTCCGACACTCTCAACAGAAGCTTCTCAAGAACGTGCAAGCGACGACATTGCCTTTACAACTGGCGCGCTACTCAAACCAACACTTCCAACGACATCCCAGCGTCGCTCTGCGCCAAACACGATTCAGGAATATAGTGTGAAAGAAGGAGATACGCTGAGTACGATAGCAAAAAGTTTTGGTTTAAAAATTGCAACGATCACTGCAGTGAATAATCTTCGCCTTACCTCAACACTCCAGATTGGCCAAAAGTTTACGATTCCTCCTGTTGACGGAATTATCTATAAGGTAAAACGAGGAGATACCATTCAACACATCGCTAAGCGCTACTCGTCTGATCCGGCAAAAATCTTAGCATTCAATTCACTAGAAGACGGATCAGATATTCACGTGGGGCAAACGCTTATACTGCCAGATGGCATTTTACCTACTCCGCCAACATTTGCCATCAAACCTCAAAGGACTATTATTGAAAAATTGAAAACTATTTTTACGCCGCCAGAGGACACCTCATTGCCTTCGCGTATCGCTGGCATGGTTTGGCCAACCACAGCACGACGCATAACCCAATATTTCAGTTGGCGTCACCCTGGCCTTGATATTGCCGGGCCAAAAACAAACAAGATCGTGGCTGCCGCTGACGGTACCGTGATTATTTCTGGTTGGCAGCGAGGATACGGCAACACCGTTGTCATAAGCCATTCGGATGGCAAAAAAACGCGCTACGGACACGCAAGTAAACTTTTCGTTTCAGCTGGTGACCGTGTCGTTCGCGGACAGACGATTGCAATGGTTGGCAACACCGGACGTTCAACTGGTCCGCATCTCCATTTTGAATTATATGTTGGCGCGTCTCGCGTAAACCCGCTTAGCTATATTCGGTGATAGCTCGTGGACGGTACTGCAGGCTCTCGGCAACGTGCTCATGCGTTATATCGTCGCACCCGTCCAAATCTGCAATGGTACGAGCAACTTTTAATACTCTAAAATAGGAGCGCGCGGAGAGCGCCAATTTTTCAAGCGCCATCTTCATGAGCTGCTCTGCTTGTACATCAAGTCGACAACATCGTTCAACGCGTGATGACGACATCTCTGCATTGGTCGTTATTCCTTCGCCACTAAAACGTTCGCGCTGACGTGCTCGAGCTTTTTCAACTTTTTCGCGGAGCAGCGCTGAGTCCATGGCATGTTCCCGAGATGGCGTCATAAGTTTATCTCCATCGACGGGTGGAACATCCACAAATACATCTATTCGATCAATGAGTGGTCCTGAAATTTTTTTATGATATTTCATGACAGATCCCAAAGAACAGAGACACTGCTTTATTTTAGATCCATAGTTGCCACAGGGGCATGGATTTT
>JACQRZ010000057.1 GCA_016206235.1 Candidatus Uhrbacteria bacterium | reverse complement strand
CATGAGGGCGTCATCCCCACCTGTGTGTTCTGGAGGGAATATATCCTCGCCAATGGCACGCCACGTGCCATTTACCTAGATAAATTCAGTACCTACAAGGTGAACCACAAGATTGCAAGCGAGAACCCTGATGTGAAAACCCAGTTCCAGAGAGCCTGCAATGAGCTTGGCATCCAACCTATCTTTGCCAACAGCCCCCAAGCAAAGGGAAGAGTCGAACGACTCTTTGACACGCTGCAAGATCGTCTCGTGAAGGAACTTCGTTTAGCAGACATCTCAACCATTGAGAAAGCGAACTGTTTCGTGAGGGACGTATTCCTGCCAAAATTCAATGCCAGATTTTCTGTCGAGCCTGTCTCAAAGGCGAATCTCCATCGTCCTCTCACAACAGGCGAGAAGAAGAGTCTCGCTTCGACACTCTCGCGACATACAGCACGAACAGTCCAAAACGACTTCACGCTCGCCTTTGACACAACGTGGTACCAGCTCACCAAGCACCAACCATGCACCGTAAGAAAAAAGGACGTCGTGACCGTGGAGGAGCACACAGATGGCACGATCCACATTTGCCTGCGTGGCAAAGAGCTTCATTATGAGACCTTATCTTCGCGGTCAAAGAAAGTAAAAAGCACCCAGTGGGTGCTGCCTGCAGTGCGTGAGCCGGTAAAGCCAGCGGCAGACCATCCGTGGCGCAGTTTCCATTACGGGAAGAGTTTAACTCAGCCTGCCAGGTAGGAAGTTTCTATTTCCCGGAAAGTAGGAAGTTTTAATTTCCCGTTGACATATACATTTTTTTCCTTGCAAAACAGATTGATTTATGATAGTCTAAAAAATATCCCTTTACCATTAAACACGAAACGAGAAGTAGATAGCGTCCGGAAACTGCGATCTCTTGAGAGACCTTATGATTACAAGGAAAACTGACAACTCTTGTCCACATCTCAAACGCAATTTTTCTCACAAACGAAAATCCCCTCTGCTATTTCTTACAAGCTTCACAAGAGAGCCAATTTTTTGATATAACCAAATGACTCTCTAAAAGATGGGGGCACCCTACTTCTCCTTTCACTGAAAGGAGCCTTATGGAGGCAATTATATTCGTATTCGCCATTACCTCTCTTCTTATTGGCGTTGCGTTAGGATACTTAGTCCGAAAACAAATTGGTGCGAATCAAATCAACTCTGCGGAAGGCAAGGCAGAAAAGATTTTTGTTGATGCAAAAACAAAGGAAAGCGAAATATTACTTCATGCCCGCGACAAGTCTCTTGCAGTCATTGATGAGGCAAAAAAAGAAGCTGACAGCCGACGCAAAGAACTTCAACATGCGCAGCAACGCTTAGAGCGCCGCGAAGCTCTTTTTGATCAAAAGATCTTGGAACTCCAGGAGAAAAACCAAAAAATCCAGGAAAAGGCAACGCAAATAGAACAGATCAAAAAAGACATTCATCAGATCCGCGAAGAACAGATGGCAAAGCTGGAAAAAATCGCCCAACTTCAAAAAGAAGAAGCGCGAACAATCTTGCTTGAAAACGTTGAGCGCGAAGCACGCGTGGACCTCATAGAGCGCGTCAAGAAGGTGCAGTTTGAGGGGTCTGAAGAAATTCAAGCAAAAGCGCGGTCAGTCATTGCCGACGCCATGCAAAAATACGCGCAATCGGTAGTATCTGAAACAACAACCACTGCTGTTGCTCTTCCTTCAGACGACATGAAGGGCAGAATTATTGGAAAAGAGGGACGAAATATCCGAACTATTGAAAATCTTACCGGTGTGGAAATCCTCATTGACGACACGCCGCAAGCAATCACGCTTTCAAGTTTTAGTCTTATCCGCCGCCAGGTAGCAAAGATTGCTATTGAAAAACTTATGAAAGATGGGCGTATCCATCCAGGACGCGTTGAAGAGTATGTCGAAGAAGCAAAACGTGAACTTGCACAAGACATTAAAAAGGCAGGCGAAGAAGCAATATTTCAACTCGGCGTTACGGGTCTTGATCCAAAGCTCATCCAAATTCTCGGACGGCTCAAGTACCGAACAAGCTTTGGCCAGAATGCACTTCTCCACTCGATGGAGGTTGGCTATCTCTCAACCTTTTTGGCTGAAGAACTCGGCGCCAATGTTGCGGTTTGTAAAAAAGGCGGGCTTCTTCACGACATTGGAAAGGCTGTTGACCACGAGATTGAAGGCGGCCATCCTAAGATTGGCTACGATATCATGAAGAAGTTCAACTTGCCTGAAGAAGTTGCCTACATGTCGATTGCTCACCACGAAGACAGTCCTAAAACACTCGAAGGCGTGATTGTAAAGGTCGCTGACGCGCTTTCGGCAAGCCGACCTGGCGCGCGCCGTGACACGGCAGAAAAATACCTCCAACGCATTACCGAGCTCGAAAATCTCACCACGAGTTTTGAAGGTGTTGAACGAGCCTATGCTATTCAGGCAGGGCGCGAGATACGTGTCTTTGTAACACCGGAATCAGTTGATGACATGGGCGCGTATAAACTCGCGAAAAACATTGCAAAAAGCATTGAAGAGCAACTGCAGTACCCTGGCGAACTAAAAGTAACGCTCATTCGCGAAAAGAGAATTATTGAATACGCTCGATAATGAAAATACTATTCATCGGTGATATTGTTGGGAAACCCGCCCGCCGAGCCGTGCAAGCACTTTTGCCCGACATTCGCAAGGAATACGGCGTTGACTACTGCATTGCCAATGCAGAGAATCTGGCGCATGGCAAAGGCGTTACCGAGGAAACGCTTCGCGACATTATGCTGAGTGGCGTTGACTTATGCACGTCTGGCAACCATATTTGGTCAAAGCCTCAGGGCGTTGAACTGCTCAAAAACGAAAACTCCTCGGTGTTGCGGCCACATAACTATCCGGAAAACAATCCGGGCACGGGAGTAAAAGTCGTTTCTGTTGGTAATCACAAGCTGATGGTCATTAACCTTATGGGCAACGTTAACATGCCTGGCACGGTTGACCATGCCTTTTTTGCGCTCGATGATATTCTTAAAAAATATGATTCGCCAGATATCTCTGGCATTTTTGTCGATTTTCACGCCGAGGTAACATCGGAAAAAAACGCGTTCGGACTCTATGCCGATGGCCGCGTATCCGCAGTGGTTGGTACGCACACGCATATTCCAACAGCTGATACACGCGTTTTGCCAAAAGGAACCGCCTATACTACTGATGTTGGTATGGTAGGTCTCAAAAATTCATCGCTTGGCATTAACTACGAGAGTGTGATTGGCAAATTCTTGCATCAAATACCTTCGCATCACGAGATCGACGAGCATGGCCTGGTAGTCTTTAACTCGGTTCTTGTAGACATCGACCCCTTGACACGAACAGCCACTTCCATTGTTAGAATTCAGAAAGATATTGATGTTTAAAAGGAAATTGTGTATACTAGAGGCATATTGTTAATAACCTAGGGGCCGTAGGAAATGGGCTCTGTCACAAGAAAGGAGGTGATATATGACCAAATTTAAAAAAGGAGACCTGATCGAACACGTTGCAAGCACCGTTGGCGTTGCCAAAAAACAGGCAGAAGATATGGTTGAGGCTGTTTTGAGCTTCATCACATCAACACTCAAGCGCAGAGACGAGCTCACACTCACCGGTTTTGGTACGTTTTTAGCCAAACAGCGCAAAGGACGCATGGGTATCAACCCAAAAAACCCGTCGGAAAAGGTTGAAATTCCACCAAGCATCGTCCCGCGATTTAAAGCAGGAAAAGCGCTCAAAGACGCAGTCAAATAATCTTCCCACCTTCACCCGCCTAAACTTTTGGAGAGTATTGTTGTCATTCCGAACAAAGTGAGGAATCCCGACGGGATCTCTTGCAATCGCTCGAGATGACATATAATCGGTAAAATTTTGGGCGGGATGATCAAACGATATTAAAACCCCGGCATAGCCCGGGGTTTTTATGTTGCAAAATACACACCGCTCCATCACTTTTTTGACCAAACGATATCCATTCCTTTCATTTGGTAATTAGGAGAATAAGAAAACTGAACTTCTTGCTGAAATGAATACTGCTTATCAACTTTCTTGATTCGCTCATCCAGCGAGGCTTCAAAAATCGTTTTGGTTCGATTCGTTCGAATACCATGATTTTGCGAAACGGCGATCATGTCAAAATCATTTGCCATCGCAAACTGTTCTAACGATTTCATAATTCCCTCGAACAGAGCCGCTCCATCGACTGAATAAAGATAGGTGCTTGAAGGATTCAATGATGCGGTGAGTATCTTCTTTCCATCTTCTTCGAAATGATGCAAAAGCACTAAACCGCGGCACTCGAACGTTTCAGTGTCCTGAAAAACCATCTGAAAATAATTCGGCATATCCCATAAATTTTTGGGCGCTGGCGGATTATCGCCACTGACACATACGCCGCCCACCATTCGTGCGTGCGCGCTTTCCTTGTCCTTCCCAATATATGCATTGAGCACCTCTCTTTTGCTGCCTTTCGTTGAAACATACTTATCCAATTCTCCGGCTATCGTATCTCGCTCTGGCGCAAAAACATCCATAAACCTCTGGGTTGTGTATGCCGCAAACTCCTCTTGATTATACTCGCCTTCTGTGCCCCTGTGCTCCATCTTTGCATAATCACCGAGTGAAATTGTATCGAGATAGTATTCCTCTGCATTCATCTTTCCGCCTAGTATTTGACTCACAGCCTTCATTGTCGCTTCACGTTGAGCCCGCAACTGCCCATAAAATGCTTTCGTGCGTTTCTTGGTCTTCTCCGACACAGTCTTACTTTGAAGACCATTTGCCGCGCGCTCATAGCGTCTGATGAGTTTTTTAAGCTGCTCGTCTGAATACTGCTTGTCGCCCCTTCCAAGCGTTCGCTTAATGTGTCGCAAAAATCCTTCAGAGAGCCCAAGCTTTTCAACTTGTAATTTTGCAACGGCTGTTTGTTGCTCGATCTTCCCTTTCTCTTGCACCTCTTTATTATAAAAAAAGGGTAATAATTCCGCCGTTGCTGGCTGTTGAAGCGCTCGCTCCACAATAGTGCGCTGAATTTCTTTCATCTTGCCCGCATACAATTCATGGAGTTCGCAAAGAAGGATATATTCACCGTCCTTTGATTGCGACACGCGATCGCGCGTACCTGCAATATAGTGCTGTATATCCTCAAAGTAGATAAATTCATATTCAAGAAGCAATGACTTAAGAACTCCGTCTGAAAAATCAGATGTACCATATACTTCATCCGCCATCAATAAAAAGAGCTTTTCCTCAATGGTCGTAACTGCTATCTGGGACTCGTCATATCTGCCGCTTGCGCGCAATCGCGCCATTTGTTCGTCGAGTTTTTGCTCAAACTGCACCTTAAGCGCTTCAACGTCATACGCAAGTTCTCGAGCTTTTGTCTCGAGATTCCATACGGGATGCTGAAGGCTTGCTATAGCTTCCTTCCGGAGAGAAGCTCCAGGCGCAAGAGAGATGTCGCCAGCAGCAAGCAAGTCAATGCGGTAAACTTTTTCAATGTTAAACTCCGCAAGATCTGCGCTGCGGTCGCTACACTTTTTATTTCTTTCAAGAGTTGTCCAGTGACCTACATTATTCGGATACACATGGTAAAGCAGGCCATTAAAATAAGGTTCAGCGCGATCTGTATCGGTCAATGTACCGCTAATCATGCGCTCTGTAATCATTTTCAACCGCTCAATATACATTTTTTTCTCAACGTCACTCCCGACATAGCCCTTTAAAAGCTGCAGAGAAACGATCTTAAAATGGCTGGTAAACTCGAAAATGACCTCACGTTTTTCTTTTGGAAAACCATCTTGCAAACAGTTGAAATACCCTTGAATGATTGATTCAGCCTTTGCGCTGTCGCGCTGCATCATGCGGTATACGAGGTCAAAGTTTTCAGAGTCATTCAGAAGAACATCTGCATTCTCGCACACAAAGTCGCGCGCCGGCGAACTAAGCAGTAGCGGAAATTTTTTTGGAATATGCAGGGCGAATGATCGGGAAATCGTGCCACTCACAATATACTGCATGATTCCTTTGAGCTCGTCTGGCTTGTACTCGTCTAAAAGTTTATTCATATACTCCACATTCTCCGGAGATGAAAGAAAAAAGGGAGTAGTCTGCAATATCTTATCTGCTAAATTTTCTTTCTCATCCGATACGGCAAAAAGTCTTGGACATGTCTGATAAATGGTTAATGCGATCTCAAGCGGCATCTTGCCCTTAATAACGGGTCGGATGACATATGAAAAAACATTTATATGTTATTTATATATTTCGTAGAGCTGCGAAAGCTTCGGTAATGGGGCTCCTTTCAAATGAATTATTTCTTTCAATATATATGTTCGCGTAGCGTCGTTTATGCGCTCATCAAGAAGTTGCGGATTGGTTTCGGGAATCAAAAGCGCCTCTTCGACTGAAATATCATTTGTAAAAAGACGTGGTATGACTCCTTTTAGAAAGAACCCTTTGCCGCCGCATCGAAGCGATACGGCATGCAGCGCATTGAGCGATTCCTCGGGAAATACTCCTTTTGTTTTAATAATTTTTTCAAGAAGAAGCTCTCGCGTTCGTATATCCACAGAACTGTCAAATATCAAAGCATATCTTTTACATATATCAACTGCCTCACTCAATAAAAATGTTTTGTCTTCAATACGCTCAAAAATAAGCTTAAAAAAAGAGCCGGTAGTATCATATTCTTGAGAGCGCCGATAAAGAAAGTGAAGATCCTCTTGAGACACCTCCTGATCACCTTCGACAATCATTCCGAGTATTCTGCGGAGTACATCGTAATCTATGGTCGCGTCCGCAAGAACAGGATAGCGTTCTGCAATCTCAAGAGCTTGAGCCAATGTCACTTTCTCTTGCTCGAGATACTCAATAATAGTTTGTAATGTTCTTCCTCGGTAATATGAGTCACATAATTTTTTTATAGAACTCAAGCCTTCTTCAGAAAAATTCTCTGCGCGCAGAAAAAAATCTATCAAGTTTTTGTATCCGACATTACGCAAAGGCTCAAGTTCGTTGAATGCTTT
>JACQRZ010000056.1 GCA_016206235.1 Candidatus Uhrbacteria bacterium | reverse complement strand
TTGTAGTTGATGAAGGCAGAATTATTGAATCGGGTACACACGATGAATTGCTCAAGAAAAACGGCAAATACGCAACGATGTTTACAACTCAGGCCAAAGGTTATCAATAGTATTTCGTGCTATTATTAAGGAGATTTGAGCGGCGCGCCAGTTTCACTGGCACGAAATTCGGCTGCGGAAAGCGAGGGCGGGTCAATTCCGTTCAAAGTGGGTTCGCACTGCGTTCAGTAATTGCGATTTCGATAATGCCTCTCATCAAAAACTATGCTATACTTTACTCCATGAGGAAGTATTTTTTTATTTCAAGAAAAAGCAGAGTAGTGCGGGATTTCAAACGTTTTTTACGCCGCAAGCATATTTCAATCAATACGCTTTCAGTGATTAATGCTGTCCAACTCTGCGGGGCCCTTTCACGATCCTTTTTTCATTTGTGCGCATGGACAGGATCTTTAAGTACTCGGCTCCTTTTCACGATACTGGAAGCTGTAGGTAGAAGCGTCGGTTTTTGCGCACATGTTTTGCATACAAAAACTACGTGTGCCCTTCGATTCTTTGCCAATAGAATTTCCAATACAAAAACAAAGGAAAAACAGATTTTCACCCTTCAACTTGGATTTCGACCGCAGTATTCTCACAAACGTTCGTCATACGAGACTCGTGATCTGCGACATCCCCCATTTTTATTGCCTTTCCGTTGGCAACGCCACATTCTTTTTTTTGTTGTTCTTTCGGCGGTACTGGTGCTCCCTTTTAAGGCAATTACGCTTTTCGGAAAAATGCAGGAGGTCGCAGAAGGTTTTATGACGTCTGCAAAAGGAGGATTGCAAGAGCTTGAAGAAGCTAAGTCCGCTCTTTCGTCATTTCGTTTACGCGAAGCAGAAAATCACTTTGCCAGTGCTTTACATAATTTTGATAACGCGCAGCACCAAACACAAAAAATCAACGCAGGCTTTTTTGAAATCCTTAAGAGCATACCAGGAAAGGGAAGAACGCTCAACGATGCCGAGCTCCTTATTTCTGCTGGGAAAAAGATATCGAAGGCTGGAGAGGTGATGGCATCAGCGTTTGGGCCGTTGACTGAAAAAAATATCACCCCTCAAACTGCCTATAGCGCATTAACAACCTCGCGCGACGTTCTTATTCAAGCTTTGAGTCTCTCACAATCGGCAGTTGATGACCTCCAACATGTCAATCTTCAAAGCCTTCCCTCAAAGTACCGAGCGCAGTTTCTTGCGGGTCGAGATGACATTGAGCATTTTACACGTACGCTCTCTGAAACCGAAAGCCTTGCTCGCACTGTTCTGAATATTCTTGGCGCCCAAGCAAAGAAACGGTATCTTATGGTATTTCAGAACGATTCTGAAATTCGTCCAACAGGCGGTTTTATCGGAACATTTTCGTTGGTAGACGTTGATAACGGCGTCATTAAAAAAATTGAGACACCGGGCGGAGGTTCGTATGATCTTCAAGGTTCGCTGCGGCCTCGCGTCATCTCGCCATATCCTCTCCATATGGTTAATCCAGCATGGCAATTCCAAGATGCGAATTGGTTTCCTGACTTTCCTACTTCCGCAAAAAAACTCATGTGGTTTTATGAAAAATCAGGCGGTCCGACTGTTGATGGTGTTATTGCGGTGAACGCCTCTTTGGCCGCAAGATTAGTCGGCCTCGTCGGACCTATTGATATGCCAGAGTATGGCGTGGCGGTTACGGAAAAGAATTTTTATGAGGAGATCCAAAAACAAGTTGAACTCGAATATGACAGGGCAAAAAATAGGCCAAAACAGTTTTTAAGCGATCTTTTTCCTCGACTTCTCGAAAAGCTTTCCGGCATGGTAACCACCGATGGCTCCGAGCTTTCAAAACTTTTTATTCAGGCAGCCCTCTCTCGCGATATTCAGGTTTATCTCTCCGACAAAACGGACCAGCGGGTCATAGCATCGTATGGACTTTCCGGTGAACTCACAACAACCCAATCTGACTTCCTTATGGTTGTCAGAGCAAATGTTAGCGGAGGGAAAAGTGATGCAGTTATTGATGAGTTTATTGATCACTCAGTGGCACTGCAAGATGATGGCACGCTTTCAGCAAAGGTACGGATTATTCGTACCCATCATGGCGATCCTACGCATCCATTTTATGGCACGAAAAACACACAGTATGTGCGCTTGTACGTTCCAAAAGGGAGTACGCTCATTTCAGCCAAGGGATTCCATCCCATCAAACCAACCGATCTGAAACCCCCTTTACCATTTTATAGCGAAGATGCGGACCTCAAGACAGTCCAAGGAGCTATTCAGTTCGATCCCGTAACCGCTATGTATTATAATAATGAGTTTGGACGAACTGTATTTGCTAACTGGATACAAGTGAGCCCCAGTCAAACGGTGATTAGTGAGATAACCTATAGATTGCCCTTTACCGTTGTCTCCCTTAGAAAGAATGATAAAGGTGAGTCTCTCTATTCGTTGGTATTTCAGCGCCAACCGGGAAGCAGAACACAGGAATATGATTTCCGACTATCGGTTCCTGCAAACCGCGCTATTATCTGGGCATCGGATGGATCGAATGTCCATGATATAACCGCTCAGTGGATTTCTCAGAGACCGTCTACCGACATACGACATTCCGTCATCATTAAATAAAAGTGACCATGTCATCAGATCCGCGAAAAACATTTCTTTCATGGTACAAGCGAGAGTCGCAGGATGAGCCATCATTTGCCGCGCAATTTTCAAAGAAGAAAAAAAATGTCTTCTTAGGCATTTCGATCGCATGTTTGGCGCTGGCAGCATTGCTCGCCGTGAGTGGCGCACGACTTTTTATATCTGAAGGATCTTCGGCGCGAGAAGATATATCACTGGTAGTGCGAGGTCCTGAGTCGGTTACGGCCCTTCAAGAGCAGGACTATACGCTTGAGTACATCAATCGAAGTCATCAGCCATTTTCCTCCCTTTTTATTCGTTTAAGATATCCAGAGTCTTTTCTCATCACCGATGCGGCTCCAAGCCCGAGCAGTGAGCAAAAAAATATTTGGAACATTGGCATGCTTGCTCCTGGGCAGCGAGGCTCAATTATTCTCCGCGGCATGTTTACAGGAACTGAGAGTACACGCGAGCAGATAGCGGTTTTTGCGACCGCCTATCCTGAAAAAGCCTCAGCTGGCATCGATATTTCACAATCGCTTTTTATCGAAGTTCAAAAGAATGAACATACGCTCCCAATCGATGGTCCAAGGGAAATTCCAGTGCGTACACCAGTAACATATCGAATCCCACTTTCTTTTGGGGAATTTCGCAGCAATCCGTCATTGCAAATCGAGATTCGCGCGCCAAATGATTTTAGTATTTCAGAAATGCAGCCAAAGAGAAGTAAAGAAGGCGCCACTTGGTATGCTCAGGATCTCGTAGGTGTTGATACTATTACCGTTCAGGGTGAGTATCGAGATTCCGCAGAAGGTGTGCAGGCACTCGAAGCTCATGTGAGTGTTGAAAAAAATGGGAAGCGAATCACCCTAGCAAACTCCTCATTGTCAACCAGTATTATAAGTAATTCGCTTGGCCTTGCATTGTCTGTCAATAATTCCCAAAAGGACTCACGCGGCACGCTTGGTGGGAACGTGCCAGTTTCTCTCCTTGTTTCAAATATGGGCAAGGAAGATATCGAGGATCTCACCCTGTCAGTGACATTTGAGGGAGATGTGCTTGATTGGTCGGGGCTTGCCAATATCCAAAACGGGATTGTAAAGGATGGCACGATCACATGGACCTCCCAAGAACTCTCTTCACTTGCAATTCTCAAGTCTGGAGCGAAAGCTCATGTGGAATTTGATGCTGTCCTCAAAAGTGCCGAGACTCTGAAACGCATAGGGACTCTCACGTCGGAGTCAACAACTGCATTGCTTATTAACGCGAAGGTCCTTGCCAAAAAGCAACATGAAACACTTACTGCAAGTGCCTTTCCGATTAAGCTCTCATTGAATTCCGACACGCGTCTGAGTCATGCCATTACTGTACGAAAAGAAGCTGAAGGAACAATCTATCATGTTCAGGTAAAAATTGAGAATAGTATTCATGAACTAGAGTCGCTTGTTGCATCGCTCAAACTGCCAGATTCTGTTTTCTGGTCAAATCAATCAGTAGTCTCTGCAGGCACGCTCGATTATATGGCAGAACATCATACGGTCAGCTGGAAACTTAATCGCCTTCCTCGATCCGTGCCTTTTGTGACATATGAATTTGATCTTTTGCATAAAGGTGATGATGCTACAACCACTCTTGGAGAAGTGCTCTTGCAAGTTGATGATGTGCAGACAAAAAGTGAGTTGACGCTTCGCGATACGATTTCAATTCAATGAGGTAGGCTGATTTGACGCTCATGCCATTATTCTGTATTGTGAAAGCCACTTTAGTATGTTTCAGATTTACAATACCGCAACACGAAAAAAAGAGGTTTTTTCTCCACTCCAACCACCAAACGTTGGTATGTATTCATGTGGGCCAACGGTATATGACTTCCCTCATATTGGAAACTACCGTGCCTATATATCGAGTGATGTTCTTGCCCGCGTTTTATTGTATCAAGGATATGCGCTTACGCATGTCATGAATATTACTGATGTCGATGATAAGACGATCCGAAACTCTCGCGCGCGCGACATGTCCTTGAAAAGTTTTACGAGCGTCTACGAACAAGCCTTTTATGAAGATCTGCATTCACTCAATATCAAGAGTATTACCGTTCATCCGAAGGCAACCGACCATATCAATGAAATGGTTGCGCTTATCGAGGTGCTTCTAGAAAAAGGAGTCGCATACAGGGCGGCTGATGGCGGAGTGTACTACGCCATTGAAAAAAATTCTCAGTACGGCAAACTTGCATGCCTTGATCGTGAAAATCTTCGTGCAGGCGCTTCGGGTCGGATGTCTTTGGACGAATATTCAAAGGATGATGTGAGGGATTTCGCGCTTTGGAAAGCGTGGACACCTGATGACGGTGACGTCTCTTGGGAAACGTCGCTTGGAAAAGGGCGTCCTGGGTGGCATATCGAGTGTTCAGCCATGAGTATGAAGTATCTTGGGCAGAGCTTCGACATTCACGCCGGCGGTATTGATCTCGTGTTTCCGCATCATGAAAACGAGATGGCCCAGAGCGAAATGGCGACAAGAAAACCTTTCGTAGGTTACTGGGTGCATAACGAGTGGCTGCTGGTTGATGGCAAAAAAATGTCAAAAAGCTTGGGTAACTTTTTTACCTTGCGTGATGTGTTGCAGCGAGGATACTCAAGTTTAGATTTTCGGTATTTTGTGTACTCGGCGCATTACCGTCAGCAACTTAACTTTACCTGGGATGCAATGGAAGCAGCCCGAGAGGGCCGAGAGAGACTCTCGATGGCGTTATATCGTCTGAAGCTCCTATCGACGAGAAGCTCTTCATCACCTTCACACAAGGCTCAAAAAATGAGCGCCCTTTTTCTTGTAGAATTTGAAGAGGCAGTTTTTGATGACCTCAATATATCTCGAGGACTCGCAGCCCTTCATGAGCACCTCAAAAAAATCCATAAGGAAAAAGTTCGGCTTTCGCCAGATGACTACACAGCATTGCTTGAGGGTATTTATAAAGCAGACACCGTTCTCGGGCTTCAGCTTGCCTCAGCGGGAGAGTCGGTCGTTATTCCTCAACACGTTGAAGCACTGAGAGAGGCACGAGTAAAAGCGCGTGCGGCAAAAGAATGGGAAGCTGCCGATGCGTTAAGAAAGGCGATAGAGGAGGCTGGTTTTGATGTCGAAGATGCGTCAGACGCCTCGTATCTTATTCCAAGGATTTAGCGCCAGCCATGTTCCTCTTTATGTATGTATGGGTAGCACTCGGGGCATGGATTGCTTCGGTACTATGCGTATGTGTTGTCCGCCTGATTGCTCGCAGATTCAATATCGTAGATAAGCCAGGGCAGCCACGCAAGATTCATACAAAGCCAATACCGCTTCTTGGAGGAGTTGGTGTGTACGCAGCCTTCTCTCTTAGCATTCTCGTGCTTTTTTTATTGTCATCACCACAAGGACTTCATATCACGGATGCTCATGTATCAAGCTCTCAGATTGCCGCCATTCTCATTGGTGGTTTTTTTCTGATCATTGGGGGTGCGCTCGATGATATCTTTAATTTCAAACCATGGCAGCAAATAATATGGCCGCTCTTAGCAGTACTTTCTGTTGCTATTGGAGGTATTGGTATTTCGGTCCTTTCCAATCCGTTCAATGGTGGGCTTATTTCCCTTGGCATATGGAAAGATGCGCTTACTGCAATTTGGCTTTTGACGGCAATCTATACCACAAAATTTCTTGACGGGCTCGATGGTCTTGTATCCGGTCTCACAGCCATCGGTGCGCTCGTTATCGCGCTCTTTAGTATCCTTCTCTTCGTAAACATGCCAACCGCGCTTCTCGCATGCATGGTACTCGGCGTTTTTTTGGGTTTTCTCGTCTTCAATTTTCATCCCGCAACAATTTTTTTAGGCGAAGCGGGGAGTACCTTTGCGGGGTATATGCTTGGCGTACTTGCGATACTCACTGGCGCAAAGTTTGCCGTTGCCCTTCTGATTATGGGTATACCGATCCTTGATGCTGCATGGGTTATTTTTCGTCGTTCTGTTATTGAACGTCGGTCGCCATTTATTGGTGACAGGTACCATCTCCACTTTCGACTTTTAGATGCGGGTTTTTCTCAGCGGCAGGCAGTCTGCATCATCTATGCTCTTGCGGCGCTTTTTGGCGCGTCGGCACTGTTCTTGCAGTCAACCCAAAAAATAGCAGCTCTGGGCATTTTGTTGCTCTGTACCATTGCGCTTGGCCTGTATATTTCAAAAAGAAAAATTCGAGTCTTGTCTGAAAAGGTATAACTTGATAGTATTCAGAGACATTCTATGAATATACAAGAACGTATTGCAGTAAAACTTTTTTCTAGTGACTTGCCAACACTGCAAAGCATTGAGGAGCGTTACCCGCAACGAGTCCTGCCAGCGGACGCCATGGTAACGCGTGTTGCGCCTAGTCCTACGGGATTTATGCACCTTGGCGGACTGTACGCAGCGCTTATTTCCGAGCGGCTTGCTCACCAGAGCGGCGGAGTTTTTTATATCCGCATTGAAGACACGGATAAAAAGAGGGAAGTGGCTGGCGCGGCTGGAACCATTGTGAGAAAGCTTCGAAATTACGATTTAGTCATAGACGAGGGGCCACTTCCAAGTGGGGATGAGGTTGGCGCCTATGGGCCGTATACCCAAAGCAAACGAGCTGATCTCTATCACGCGCATATTCGTGAACTATATGTGCAGGGTCGCGCGTACCCATGTTTTTGTACGGTTGAGGAGCTCGATGAGATGCGCAAGCTCCAAGAACTTCAGCGCGCGCGGTTTGGCTACTACGGCCAGTGGGCAAAGTGCCGTGATCGTTCGGAGGAAAAAGTCCTTGAACTTCTCCAGAGTAACACTCCCTATGTCATGCGATTCAAATCAATGGGCGACTTCAATAAGAAGATTACTGTTGCTGATCTTCTCAAAGGAAGGCGAGAGCTTTCGGAGAACGATCAAGATATCGTTATTATGAAATCTGATGGATTGCCAACGTATCACTTTGCTCACCTTATTGACGATCATTACATGCGCACTACTCACATTGTACGTGGAGATGAGTGGTTTTCATCATTGCCGCTTCACCTCCAGTTGTTCGAGCTTTTTGGATGGACGCCGCCGCGGTACGGCCATTACGCGGCTATTCAAAAGATGGACGGAACATCAAAGCGTAAGCTCAGCAAACGTTACGATGCGGAGGCAAACGTGGAATACTACACTGAGGTCGGTTATCCTCGCGTAGCAGTTTTGGAGTATCTTCTCAATTTGGCAGACTCTGAGTTTGAGGAGTGGAGAGCGGCTCATCAAGATACGTCATACACTGAGTATGTCCTTCGGTTTGAGCGCCTTGCATCATCGGCAGGGGGCGCGCTTTTTGACTTGGTAAAACTCGAAAGCATAAGCAAAGATGTGATTGCAAACATGAGAGCCCAAGACGTCTATGAGTGCGCGGTGGAGTGGGCGCGAGAGCAATCGACAGCATTTGCACGTGTGCTGGAAGATCAGAGCGATTACGCGATTCAGTCACTTTCCGTTGAGCGTGCGCTAGACGGCAAAGGAAGAAAAGACATTGCAAAATGGTCTGATGTGCCGAAGGAGATCAGCTACTTTTTTGAGCCGTTTACTCTTACCCAAGATCAGATACAGCTTCTCAAGGGTATTTCACAGGATGTTCTCCATGGCAGCATCGAGCTGTTTATTAAAACCTACGAGGACACAGACTCAAAGGAGCGGTGGTTTGAAAAGGTGAAGGAAATAGCCAAAACCTACGGCTATGCCGAAAGTCAAAAGGAATTAAAGACTCATCAAGAACAATATAAAGGATATGTTGCAGATATTGTAAAAATTTTCCGCGTACTCCTTACGGGTCGCGCTCAAAGTCCTGATCTTCACGCGATAATGAAGGTAATGGGGAATGAGAGGGTTTTTCGGCGATTGAAAACAGGTCTTGACCTTTTATGAGTCATTTGCTAGAGTACGTTCATTATACAAAAAATGTATGTTTGCAGTCATAAAAACAGGCGGAAAACAATATAAAGTAAAGGAAGGAGATATACTCAAGGTAGAACAGCTTCCTGGAGATGTTGATACTGAAATTGACCTTGGTGAAGTTCTTCTTTTGGCAGATGCAGAAAAAGAAACTCTGGAGGTTGGCACGCCAAAACTCGAGCAAAAGGTAAAGGCAAAAATAGTGGAGCAGGGAAGAGGAAAGAAGATCACTATTATCAAATATAAGCCAAAATCACGCTATCGCAGAAAAACAGGACATCGTCAACCGTACACAAAAGTACAAATCACAAAAATATGAGGAAAAAGGAGCTAACAAGCTCTTATTTCAATACCTACAATTCTCGCCTGCTTTTGAGCGCCTCGCCCAGAGTTATTTCATCGGCGTATTCAATGTCTGCTCCACGAGGCAAACCGCGGGCAAGCCGAGTTAGCTTTACAGTATACTGTTTGAGAAGTTTTGATAGGTAGAGACAGGTGCTTTCACCCTCGAGATCAGGGTTAAAACCGAAGATAATCTCTCGAATCTTTGTATCTGGATGTTTCAATCGCTCAACAAGCTCCTTAACACGAATTTTATCTGGAGTCATTCCTTCTAATATATTGATATTGCCTCCAAGGACGTGATAGACACCAGGAAATTCCGCAGTTTTCTCAAGAGCCGCAACGTCGTGGCTGTAGGAAACAACACACACAACTGACTTGTCGCGCGACGCATTCGAGCATATGGCGCAAGGGCTGCGGTCGGTATAATTATGACAGAGCGAGCACATTGATATAGCATCGCGAAGATTCATAATCAGTTTTGCCATTCTCAAGAGTTCTTGTTGGGGTTGCCGAAGCAAATAAAAAACAAACCGCTGCGCAGTTTTTTCTCCAATGCCAGGAAATTTTGCAAATTGGTCAATCAGCGTCTGAAGAGGGGATGGGTAGGGCATAGAATAGCTTTCAGCTTCTAGCTTTTAGCTTTCAGAAAAAATCAAATCATGAGTGCGGACTAAAATGGCGCGGGGGCAGAAAAAAAAGGATCGGCATTGCGGTTTTTTTCAAGCGTCTTGAAACTTACTCGCCTTTCATCCCAAAAAAGATGTACTGATCCAGTCGGACCGTTTCTATGTTTTGCTATCATTATTTCCGCCATTGATTTTTCTTCCTCGCTCAGTTCATCAAAGCGGTAATTTCTGTCTGCCGCCTTGCGATAAATAAACAACACAACATCTGCATCCTGCTCAATACTGCCGCTTTCGCGCAAGTGCGCAAGCTTTGGAATCGCTGGCTTATTCATTTCAACAGCGCGCGAAAGCTGTGAGAGCGCTAGTACCGGCATATTAAGCTCACGCGCAATACTTTTGAGCCCACGGGTAATTTCAGCGATTTCCTGCACTCTACCATCGGTTTTTGAGTGCCCCTCCATGAGTTGAAGGTAATCAACAATAATGACGTCGAGTCCATACTCACTTTGCAAGCGCCGCGCCTTGGTGCGAATTTCCATAATGTTTGCAGACGCGGTGTCGTCGATATACATTCGGGCTTCAGAGAGCGTATTCATGGCGTGGCCAATGCGGACAAAGTCGTCGGACTCAGCGCGATCAGAGAGTTTTCCGGTGCGCATCTTCCAAAGATCAACACCAGCTTCAGCGCAAATGAGACGGTCAACAAGTTGCTCCTTAGACATCTCAAGGCTAAAGATGCCAACGGCTGCTTTGCTCGCTGTGGCCATTTGCCGCGCAACATCAAGTGCAAAACTTGTTTTTCCAACACTTGGGCGGGCCGCCAGAATGACAAGATCCGATTTCTGAAAACCTGCAAGCATGTTATCGAGATCGGAAAAACCGCTTGGTATGCCGCGTAACTTACCTTTTTCCCTATGAAGTTCGTCAATTCGTTCAAACGCTTCTTGCAAAATATCTTTGAGTGGTGTAAAAGCTCGTTTAAGCATTCGCTGTGATACACCAAAAATCCGTTGTTCAGCCTTATCTAATAGAGACTGAATGCTATCCTCTGTCTGCTGTGAAAGTTCGGCAATATCAGCAGCCGCCCCCTGCAACCGACGGAGTGTCGCCTTTTTTTGCAGTATTTGTGAATAATGGATAATATTACCGGAAGTTGGAACAACATTTGCCAAACCAACTAAATACGATCTGCCGCCAATTGCTTCAAGAAGTTTCTTTTCTTCAAGCCTATTTGTAAGACTGAGCACATCAACTGGTTCACGCTTATCATACAGCTCAGCTATTGCCTCATAGATAATACGATGCGCGTCGCGATAAAAGTCATCAGGCCGAAGCGTGTCGGCAATCTTAACAAGTGCTTCACTATCAATAAGAAGCGATCCTAAAAGTGACTGTTCAGCCTCTAGATTATGAGGCGGGATGCGGTCTGATAGTTCCTGGGACGTATTCATACATTGACGAGATTTTTGTTTTCTCATTGTAGATGATATACTTGTGAAAGGCAATGGGCGGAGCAGACTTGCGTTATGCTACGAAATTTCATATAATCACGAGAGATTTGTGAGCGCCCATAGCTCAATTTGGTAGAGCAACAGCCTTTTAAGCTGATGGTTCTGGGTTCAAGTCCCGGTGGGCGCAAAAATACATTGTTATATTGTTCAATTGTTATATTGTTACAGATAAAGCAATATAGCCATACAACACTATAACAATATAATAAAAAACCCATGCTTATGAAGTATCAGCAAAACGCCACCGGTGAAGTTCCTATTGTGCACTTGCCGGGCGTTGGATCACTTTTATCACGAACAGCCTATCTGTATTCGCAGCTCTTTCAAAAAATTCTTCATCTCTCGTGTTTGTTTCTTCTCGGCGGTCTTGCAAACTTTAGCATTACGTCTTTTTTGCACTACACCGTTTCGCAAAGCACGCATGCTATTCAGGCATTTGTCCAAATACTTACAACCGTCATCAACCTTGGATCCGGTCTGTATTATGCGTTTATCACAGCTGCCATTTTGATCCTTGTAAAGGAGTGGGGCAGTGGTGTTTCCTTAACAGTTTCGGAAAGCTTAGAAAAAGCTAAGCTGCACTACAAATCATTCTTTTGGGTGGCTGCTCTTTTTGTGCTTGCAATCAACGGCGGTATTATAACCGTTATCCTCGCGCCGCTTTTTTCCGTGTGGTATTACTTTGCTTTCTTCATCGTTCTTTTTGATTCAGAGAAGGGAGTACGAGCGCTTGAGAAAAGCAGATATCTTACACATGGCATTTTCTTTAAAACAGCGGGAAGATATATCGTGGCTCCACTTATAACATCGCTTGCGCTTGCCATCTCTTCAGTTGCGCTTCTCATACCAGTGGTGGGATGGATACTTTTTGCTGTCCTTGCACTTGCAATCACTGTTTTCATGCTCCCTTTTGCTTTGATTTTTGAGCTTTTACGGTATGAAGATACTCGTACACTCAGTCGCAGCCAGTCATTTCAATCATTTAAGGGTGAGAGGCACTCAATTACCACATGGGTAGTTATCGGAAGTATCCTTATGACAATAGGCTGGTCACTCGATCTTTTGAGTGTTGATGCGCTTGCCCGACTTCGTCAGGCAACGGCACTTACATTGCAGCGTACGGTCTTACCGATCACCACGACGCTGATGAAAAATCAACAGGCACTCAGCTCTTTTATGGAAAAAATCAATTACACCTATCAGTCGCCAAACGCTCTAGATGCGCCAGGCGCCTATAACGGACTTCAGGATCTCAAATAATCTCTCTCTTCTCGCTATGCGTCACACGCACATAGCAGCCATTTTTTTGGTCAGTAGTATCGTGGTACTCTCGAGTAGTATTTTTCTGCTTACTCGGACAACTCTGGCAGTAAATCAGCAAGATGCAACGGTGCTTGAGCTTAATCAGTTGATCCAGGAAAAAAAGAGTAAAGTTACCTCGCTGCGCCAGCAAATAGAAGCGTATCAAAAAAAGATCAAGGCGCGCCAGTCAGAAAAAGTAAGTCTAGAAAATGAACTTTCAATCATCGAGGATCACGTATCGCAAAAAACGCTCGATATTCAGGCGCTTGAAGATGAGATCGATCAATTGCAGCTTGAAATTCAACAAGCGGATATTCAAATAGAGCAAAGCGAAGCTGAAATAAGCCTGCAAAAAATGCGGCTTGCTGAGATGGTGCGCAGGCTTTACGATAATAGCGAGCGAGACTACGTTGAATTGTTGCTATCCAACGAGAATTTTTCAGACTTCTTTGACCATGTGAGGCATTTGGAGGAAGCACAGACAGACATCGCACAGTCACTGGCTCGCATTAAGCTTCTTCGCGAACAGCTTGAGGTCCAGCGCGCAAGTTTGCATAATAACCAGCTGCGACAAGAAGATATTAAAAGCAATATATTAAAGGAAAAGGGCGTTCTTGAGGAGCATAAGGCAAAAAAAGAGCAACTCATTCTTCAAACCGTACTCTCGACAAAAAAACTTCAGGAACTCATACAGCAGGCGCGGCGTGATCAGAGCCAGATTGCAACTGATATTGACCAGATTGAAAAAGAAGTTCGTCAAAAACTAAAACTTAATAGCAAGGGGACTTTTCAGCTTGCCTGGCCCGTCGATCCATCACGCGGCATTTCGGCGCTGTTTCATGACCCCGGATATCCATTTCGTTATGTGTATGAGCATCCAGCAGTTGATATTCGCGCGTACCAGGGAACGTATGTGCGCGCGGCAGAGGACGGCTATATTGGTAGAGCAAAAAATGGCGGCGCAAAAGGGTATAGCTATGTCATGATTCTCCATGACCGCGGTATTTCTACGGTGTATGGTCATTTAAGCAGAATATTAGTGCCGGAAGAGACGTATGTTCAAAAGGGAGATGTCATTGGTCTTTCTGGCGGTACCCCGGGAACCGTCGGTGCTGGACCATTTACTACAGGCCCTCATTTGCACTTTGAAGTTCGTGTGAATGGCATACCAAATGATCCCTTACACTATCTTCCATAATTTTTTATGCATTTTTCAAAATCGACTAACGATTTGATAGGGCTTGAATCATATACTCCAATTTGCTACCTTCAAAGTAGTGTTCTTTAAAAAGGAGATATGACGTGGCGCAAATACCGCGCGAGTCGACCAGAGTATATACAAGGCCAGATGGTTTTTACACGCCGAGGCAATGTCTCGCGCATACAGGAGTATTTGATGTGCAAAAAGTGACTGACGGTTATGTACTGCACTTTATAAATCCGGGGGGAAGATATGATTATCCTCTCGATGCGTCGAATATAATCTGTGTGCATAGAAACAAAGAGCGCGCGTGGCATCTTCTGTTTGGCAATCGAACGGTTCCAGCGGTGATAGACTATATCAAGCGCTATTTGGCAGTGAACTCTATTAGCCAATTTCTGCGCGATTTCCCCGTGTCAATTCCACATACTATGCGCGAAAAGTTGCTTAAAGCAGAGTCACTTAACAGTACCCTTACTCTTTTTAACGCGGCGCGAGGAAAGGCGATTGCCCGTGCATTTGATGAATTTACGGGTTTCTATTCACGACGGGGGACGCACGAATCTGAAGACCCGGCGCGACCATCAAGTCATCACATTTATCCATCAAGTCGCTGGATAAAAGGAAATCCAGATCATCGGAGTAATATTTTATATCTGAGTTTGGACAAGCACCAAGCGCTGCACGAGCTTTTTGGCAATATGAAGCCCGATGAGATGATTGGGCATGTTTGCAGTGTATGGGCACACTCGAACATCTCTGTAGCGCCATAGTTTCACTTAGTATTGTGCGATCACTAAACAGTGTCGCACAATACTAAGATTTTATACGGCAATTATCATTGTTGTATAAAATGCATTGTGCGACACATAGCGAGGTGAAGAGATCATCTCAGCTACTAAAACGTCATATACGAGCATATATGAGGTCAGTAATGGCCTCTTTATTTATGTACGCACAACCTTTTGCCTATCTTATACGCACGCATTATGCGTCGTATAGCAAGGTTGTACGACACTATTAGTGTACGCACAACCTTTTGCCTATCTTATACGCACGCATTATGCGTCGTATAAGATATATTGTGCGACGCAATATATTCACAAAACAAAGGGAGGTGTGCAACAAGTATTGGCCCTATCCATTAAAAAAGTTTTGCTTCTCTGAGACGCTTCATATCTTGCCATTCCTGCCACGTGCTCCACTTTTGAGTGACATAGCTCATTATTTCCTTTGAAAAGCGGTCGGTACTAAAGCGCAACGAGTGAGAACGAATGGTATTTGGGTTAAAGTTTTCTGGTTTAAAGCGTACTACAGCATCAATCAGTGCCGCGTAATCTTGATCATAAAAAAATACGCCTGTTACTCCATCAACGACAGTCTCAAGTGCGCCCCCTGCCGCTAGAGCAATCACGGGGCGCCCTGCCGCTGACGCCTCAAGGACGGTGATGCCAAAATCCTCCTCTTGAGGGTGAATAAATGCAATGCATTCCTCGAAGAGATGTACTCGCTCTCGCTCCGAGACACTGCCGAGCATCTCAATATTTTTTTTTGCTTTTGCCTTTATTTTTCTAAACTCCGGACCATCTCCGAAAATTTTAAGTGGCATGCCGAGACGATTGAATGCATCTACGAGTATGTCAAATCGCTTATAGGCAACAAGACGACCGCCTGCGAGAAAATAATCCTTTGTGCCCTCAGTCGATGAAAAATCAGCAATATCTACAGGAGGATACATAATATCACTCGTGCGCCGGTAGTATTTTTGTATACGCTCCTGTACCGTTTTTGAATTTGCCACGAAATAGTCTACTCTATCAGCTGCCATACGATCCCACTGTCGTAATGAGGTGAGAAAAAAAGGAACGGCTCGTTTCACAAGTGCCGCATGTGGCAACTCTTTAATATAGTAATGGCTATCGCTCCATAAGTACCGCGCGGGTGTATGGCAATAGGAGATGTGCATTGTTGAGGACTTGGTAATCACGCCCTTTGAAAAAGCCGAGCTACTTGACAACACAACATCAAATTCCGAAAGGTCCAACTGCTCGATTGCCGCGGGCATAAGCGGCAAAAACCATTGATAAGAGTTCTTGCTCAGTGGAAGATGTTGAAGAAATGATGTTCGTATACGGCTAGGATCGATTCCCTTCGGTTGCTTTTCAGGATCAGCAAGAAGTGTATAAATAGGCGCTTGCGGAAAGAGTCGCGCAAAAACGGAAAGCACGCGCTCTGCTCCCCCGCTTTGCATTAGATGATCATGAACAAGTGCAATTTTCATACTAATCACTCACACGCGGGATTTCCGCGTAATCACTGCCCAGGGGGTTTTGCAAAGAATAACAAAGTCAAAGAATGGCGACCAATTTTCGATATAATAAATATCTAACCTTGCCTCATCATCGAAATCAAGATCACTCCTTCCCTCAATTTGAGCAAGTCCTGTAACACCCGGTTTTACACTAAATAGTTGGTGATGGTGCTGTTGGTATTCCGCAACCTCCTTTGGCATATGAGGACGGGGGCCGACAAGACTCATTGTACCTTTGAGAACATTGTAAAGTTGAGGTAGCTCGTCAAGACTTGTACGCTCAAGAAATCTCCCAACGTGTGTGCGCCGCGGATCATTAAGGATTTTAAAAAGAGGGCCAGCGCGCTCGCTTTTTTCTCTAATCAGAGTATTTTCCAGTTTTTCCGCATTACCTGAGGCGTCGTAGTCTTGTCCCGTGCAGTATCGGACATACATTGATCGGAATTTATAGGTATTAAAAAGGCCGCGCTGACCTACGCGCTTATTGCGATAGATAAATGGCCCTGGCGATTCAATACGAATTGCAAGTGCGATGAGCGCAAAAACAGGAGCAAGAAGTCCGAGAAGGAGAATCGATGCTCCAACATCAAATATGCGCTTCCAAATTTTTCCCCAGCCGTCAAGCCTCGTTTTTTGAATTTCCACAAGCGGCACTCCTGCCAACATGCTTACGACTAATTTTTTTGCTCCGACAATGTCTGCAGAGTAACGAACACCGATATGATGGAGCGTAGAAAAATCGATGATCTCCTGAATACGATCATGAGATAGTGTGCTATCAAGAATAAAAATCTCGTCAAGCTCATTTCGCTGCACAAGCGCAGCTAAGTGGTGTCGCGAGGAATCGCTAAATTCTGCGACTCTCAACGCCAATTTATATCCACTATTTGGATATGCATCTATGTACGAACAAAATTCAGCAGTTTTTTTTTGCGAACCAATGACGGCAATACTATGAAGCCCTATCCCCTTTCGATAGAGAATAAAACGAACAACTCGCAATCCCATGCGCCCTACACTCACAAAAAGAAATGAGAGGATCCATGCGGCAAGCACGATAAATCGTGAGCTAAAAAGTTCGTGTATAAAAAAAATAAAAACAATAACCGCCATGATGCTTGCGGCTGTCGCAATAAAAATTTTTTGTATTTCGTTTCGAATTTTATTGTGCGCGATAGTATAGAGGCCGCTGCAGGTAAATACGAGAAGAGTCCACAGTGATACAAGAATAACGTACCCCGCGTACTGCGAAAATGGCAAAGAGAAAATGACCGGCCGAATATCGGAAAACGTCTGGAAACGCAAAAAATAAGCGGCACTCCCTGCCGCCCATAGCATTAAAAGATCAATTGGAACAGAAACAGCAGCAAAAACGATATCTGAGCGTTTCATGGAAGTCCTATCAAAAGGTGAATACTGATAATACAAAACAATCCTATAAGCCGAATTCTGTACCGCTAAAAGCGGCGGTGACTATCTCTCTAGCCCTGTAATTGCTCACAGGGTCATGCGAGCGTATCGTACTCTTGCATCTGGTAGGTGTTTGCCAAGCAGCCGCATCGCTGCGGCTCTGGTGCGCTCTTACCCCGCCTGCGTTTTGCCATTCATAGCATCTCAATAAAACGAACGACACTATGTTTGAGATGTATGCAATATGGCAAAACGCAGGCGAGTCGACTCTTCATTGAATCTCCACACCATTTCACCCTTACCCTCCATTGCTTCGCATCGGAGGGCGGTATTTTGTTCTTTCATTCATCATGAAAAAACTCCTCTTTTTTCATAATCGAGGACTTTTCTGTTGCTCCGCTGCATTTCATCAATGCAGCGAAATCCTTGCCCGTCTTTAGGCAAGAACACTGTCCCGTAAGTGTCTCCAAGAGCTTCATTGTGCCGAGATAACCAATCAATTCTGGTATTGGACTGATCGATTTTCCTCGGTGCAATGCGTAGTGCTCTAGAATAGCTTAGGTCGCCGTTAGCGACTACCCTGACACCCCGCATTCTTCGGGGAGGATGTTCGGACTTTCCTCCCCCCTGCCAATTTCATCCATGGACATACGATATTGAGTATAAGAGAGCGAAGCGACTTCGTCTTTATTTCATCGAATAAAGTCTATGCACAGCAAAAAATGGTAGGGGGGCAGCCACCCGGATTGCTTTGTATTATCAAAGTTCAGCCATGTAAAACAATGACTAGAGTATACTACATATTCAGGGCTTCGTCAATCGCTTCGTTGACAAGCTTGTCAGCGGCCTTATTTTGCTCACGTCTCACATGGTGAAACGATATTTTTTTAAAAAGAGCGCTGAGGTTCCATACTTGGATAAAAAGCTTTGAAAGATCGGGATCTTTTACTCGGTATTCGCGGTTGAGTTGTTTTACCACAAGCTCGCTATCCAGATAGCAGCGTACTTCTTGCGCTCCTAATTCCAGTGTTTTCTCAAGGCCCGCAAGCAACGCACGGTACTCTGCTTGGTTGTTTGTTGTGCACCCGATGTATTTTTTGACGAAATACCGGTCACCTGTTTGAGTATCTTGAATAACAGCCCCTATACCGGCATGACCAGGATTACCACGCGCTCCTCCGTCGCTATGGATTGTAAATGCATGTGTCATATGTTGGGGTATGCGAAGGTCGTATGTCAATAATCGTACATTGTAGTTCTCGTCTACCATTCCACTCATTCTCATCAAGCTCAAAGGCAATATCAACAAAATCATCTTTTTTCAATTTATCAAACCAGTGTCCCTGGTCAAATCCTATCGTTTTGCATATGCGCCCATTTTTGTTGATAAAAAGCTGGAGATGGTTTGCCTTCTTGCCAACTTTTTTCATATCATCGATTTGAACCTTTGCAAGGAGGAATACTGGCTTACTGTTTCCTTCGCCAAAAGGTTCTAATCGACGAACAGCCTGCCAAAAATCCCACGTAAGGTCGTGCGGCTCAAGAAGGGTATCAATGCGAAGTTGCTGTATAAGATCTTCAGCCTTGAGCATTTGATCGGCAAGTAAAAGTAACTCGGCCTTTAGCGTTGCGAAATCTGTTGATTCCTTTAATGCAAAGCCACCAGCAACTGTGTGTCCCCCAAAACGACTGAAATGATGCTGAACCTTGTCGAAAACGAGAGGAAGTGGAAATTCCGACATGCTTCGCGCAGTGCCAGCCCGCAGACCATTCATCTCTGTCGCAAGAAAAACAGGACGGGAAAATTTTGACAGTATTTTTCCAGCAACAAGACCGAGGATGCCAAGCGGCCAGTTAGCACCCGATGCAACAAGCACTTTTGCACCCTTCTCAACGTCCTCCTGTAGTTGCGCACAAACTTCTCGAAATAAGCGCTCTGTTATTTTTTGGCGCTCAACATTTTTTTCCTCAAGGTACGAGGCTAGCTTCTCTGCTCTATCGTCATGCTTTGTCGTCAAAAGATCGAATGCATTTTTTGCATGATCCATTCTGCTTGCCGCATTGATGCGGGGGCCAATATAAAAACGTATTGTTTCACATGTTGCATGTTCCTGTGCTCGAGAGCGCAGGCGAAGTGCATTCATAAGTGCTCGCAAGCCCTTTCTCCGTGTTTTGTTAAGGACCCGGAGCCCGTAATATACGAGAGCTCGATTTTCTCCCTTCAAAGGCATGCAGTCACCGATCGTTGAAATACATACGGCATCGAGAAGCCATTTTTCAAATGTTTCCCAATGTATTAATCTGCCTTGCTCATCCCTACATTGTGCGCGCAAATCGACAAACGCTGAATCAGTATGTGTACGTAAAAGTCCTTGTACTAACTTAAACGCGGTACCACCACCTGCAAGATATTTGAACGGGTATCTATCAGCATGTACCATGGGATGGATAATGGCAAAAGCCTGTGGTATATCCTCTGGTCGCTCAGGCACGTGGTGATGGTCGGTTATAATAACATCAACACCCATTTTTGTTGCAAAAGCAACCTCATCTTTATTTGAAATACCCAAATCATTGGTAATAATCAAACGGGTACCCCTTTGTATAAGCTCCTCAATGGCTGGCATATGAAGTCCATATCCTTCCTTTTCACGATGATTCATATGCACGTCAACATCAGAGCCTAACGTCTCGAGGACGTCGTACAAGACGGTACTCGCACATACACCATCAACGTCGTAATCACCATAGATGGTAATATGCTGATTCTCAAATATCGCCTCAATGATACGTTTTATTGCACGGTCCATGTCATCAAATAAAAAAGGATCATGGACGTGGAGCCTGTAGTCAGGTTGTAAAAAATCTTGTATTTCCTTATGAGTTGTAATACCTCTGTTATAAAGAACTTGAACAATTGCAGGGTGGATGTCTGAGCATTGCAGCTTCAAATCGTCATCAATCAATGATGGTAACACCCATTGTTTTGTCATAAAATGAACGTTAAGACGCCGTTGATGGTATTGGTGTAAGTTTGTGGCGGACAATATGGCGATGCTGGAGTTGGAGTATCAGGGCAATACATGTGACAAAAACAAGACCTGATCCGCTTTGGATCATCAATTGCGTATATGGATCAAGTTTATTCCACCAGAATATCATCTTGTTTTTCGTTGTAAGCGAATTGTAGGGTGTCTCAGGAACTGACGCTGATACAGATGCTGCGAATTCCTGTGCTTTTAAACCCGTTGATACAGTGAGGAATGTTGAAAAAAGCAATACAAAACTTGCAACAACGAGCAGAGAGTGCTCATACGTCAAGCTTTTTCGTTTTTTCTGATAGTACTTTTCTGTACCTGCGCACGTTTTCATTAGAATAGGTTGAGACATAGCATTAAAAAGGAAAATATGGCAAAAAAGATGTTACAACCAAGCTAAAGGCAACGATTCCTATGATAATAACCATGATTTGTTTTTGTCGTTTTGTTCTCATATTGAAGCGTAATCCATGACCTCCTTTTGCAGCATATCACAGCTTACCATATAAATGAAGTGGTTATGGTATGACGTCAAGTGTTATCTTGTGTTTTTTTAGCAAAAAGAAGCGACGTTGGCACCCACTGTTCATAGATTTCAAGATCGTGCTCAGGTTCTCCAACATACGCCCATAATTATCTCTTGAGAATGCTCAAATACGCTTCTGTCGGTATATCCACATGGCCGGTGTGTGCCATGCGCTTTTTTCCTTTTTTCTGCTTTTCGAGGAGTTTTTGCTTACGTGAGACATCACCACCGTACAGCTTGGCTGTCACATCTTTTCTCAGGGCCGAAATACGTTCAGATGCAATCACCTTACTGCCAACACTGGCCTGTATTTTAATTTCAAATTGCTTACGTGGCAATATTTTTTTCAAGGACTCGACTATCTTTCGTCCAATAGAGTAGCTTTGATCTTTATAGACAATTGACGCAAGAGCTTCCACACTCTCGCCTGCTACCTGGACATCAAGCCGTACGATATCTGCATTGCGATAGTCGCTAAACTCATAATTCATCGATGCGTAACCCGACGTAATGCTCTTCAACTTGTCGTAAAAATCAACCAAGATGGCAGAAAGCGGCAATTCAAAGTGCAAAATAACACGGCGGTGAGGCGAGGAGGCATCACCTGAAAGATATTCCGTATTTTTATAGATGCCAAACTTCTCTGTTGCAAGCGCTATACACGATCCTATCGTTGATTCTGGCGTAACAATATCAGCCCGTACCCACGGCTCCTTGATTGACGTATAGTAATGGGATTCTGGCAGTTCGAGCGGCCCATGAATGGTTCGAATTTCAGCCGAAAGCATTGTCACTATATATGCAACCGATGGTATGGTAACAATAAGATCAAGATCGTACTCTCGTTTGAGTCGTTCTTGTACAATCTCCAGATGGAGAAGGCCCAAAAAACCGCATCGAAATCCAAAGCCAAGTGCCGGAGAATGTTCGGGTTCAAAGGAAAATGCAGCGTCGTTCAACTTGAGTTTATGTACTGCTTCCCGAAGATATTTGTAGCTATCCCCGTCTTTGCAAAAAAGTCCTGCAAATACCATTGGCTTTACCTCCTTATATCCCGGCAAAGCATCAATGTGGTCACTGCGAGAAGAAATGATCGTATCACCGACCCGACACTGATCGACATCTTTTAAGCCAGTAACGATATACCCTATTTCACCATTGGAAAGAAGTTCTGTTGGAGTGTATTTTGGCTTAAAATAGCCGACCTCTAAAGCCTGTCCGTGAACCCGAGTTGCCATAAATGAAATATGCTCTCCCTTCTTGAGTTTACCAGAAAAGACACGAATATACGCAACCACACCCCTATACTCATCATAGACTGAGTCAAAAATGAGGCCGCGAAACTCATCGTCATACTTCGATTGTGGATCAGGAATTTTTTCAACGATACAATCGAGAAGTTCGGTAACACCCTGTCCGGTTTTTGCCGATACTGCCAAGACATCATGAGAGCTGCAGCCAAGGAGATTCACAATTTCATTACGTACTTCATTTGGACGCGCGCTTGCAAGATCAATTTTATTCATGACCGGAATAATGGTTAGATTTTGATCTAGGGCAAGGTAGAGATTTGCAAGTGTTTGCGCTTGAACTCCCTGCGAAGCATCAACAAGGAGAATAGCTCCCTCAACTGCCGCCAAAGAGCGAGATACTTCATAGGTAAAATCAACATGTCCGGGCGTATCAATAAGATTGAGCACTATTGTTTTGCCTTTTGAACGATAGTCCATTCGTACTGGCTGAAGCTTAATCGTTATACCCCGTTCTCGCTCAAGATCCATCTGGTCGAGAAGCTGCGCTTTCATTTCCCGACGGTCGATGGTATGCGTATATTCAATAAGTCGATCGGCAAGAGTTGATTTGCCGTGATCGATGTGAGCAATGATACAGAAGTTACGCATGTGTGATTAATTAGATTCTTTTGGAATAACGGAAACTATTCGAACATCGTTATAGGAAAGCGCTGGTTTAACGCGCGCGGTTTGATAGAGGTCAGACGGCCGTGTCGTGAGAACGTCAACAGCGCCAATGACAAGCCCCGGTGGTATCCCCTTCTCAACACCGGCGGTAACAACCAAATCGCTATGCATAATGCTCTGTGTAACTGGAATAAGGTCCATTCTTAATCCAAGCTGAAACTCACCTCGTACCACACCTGTAGCGCCTTCTTTTGCCACTATCTGCGCAATAATCCTGCTGTGACTGTCGGTGAGTAACAGTACGGTGCTTGTCGTTTGCTGCGTCGTATAAACTTTACCAACAACGCTTCCGCCATCAGCCAACACAATTGAGCCATCCGTAATCCCATCACGCGACCCTTTGTCGATAGTTATCATCTGTCTCCCAAGACCGTTTGCTGAACTCAGGACATGAGCGGAAATATACGATAGTGGGGCCCGTTTACTAAACTGCAGCTCTTTACGAAGTGCTACGTTTTCTGCTTCAAGGAGCAGGCTTCTGGCATTCTCGGACTCAAGCTGTGCGCGGCGCTCTCTACATTCAGCAAGCTCCTTTTCGAGCGTACCTTTTCCGCGTATGCTTTCCGAAAGAGTATTGCGGAGCACAATAAATGGTCGCAGCGCAGCAACAACTCCGTCCATAAGTTTTGCTTCCAATGGCTGTACTATGGGAGATATGTGCGCAATACTCAGTGCTGCGATTGAGATAAATACAACAATGATTGAACGCAATGAAAGCCTCATTCCTTAGAAAAAAAATCTTATCTACGCCAGCTTTGTACTGTATTGGGCACCATGACATTCCTGAGAAACTCAAGATCATCTAAAAGCAGTGCGGTACCTCGAACAACACATGTGAGTGGATCTTCGGCAATGATAACAGGCAAGCCTGTTGCCTCGGCAATACTGTGATCAAGGTTACGGAGAAGAGCGCCACCACCAGTCAGCAAAAGCCCATTTTCGTAAATGTCGGATACAAGCTCTGGCGGCGTATTTTCAATCGTCGTTTTGATGTTATCAACAACGGTACGAACTGATCGGGAAAGAGCATCGCGAACCTGCGAATCGTCCATCATAATTTCTTTTGGCAAGCCTGTCAATAAATCGCGCCCTCGAACCTTCATAATCATCGGCTCGGTAAGAATATCTGCTGATCCAATTTTTATTTTTACCTGCTCTGCGGTGCGTTCGCCCAAGAGAATATTAAAGTAATCACGCGCATAGCGAATAATATCTTCATTAAGCTCATTACCGGCTATTTTCAGTGAACGCTGAGTAACAATACCGCCCAGGGATATCACGGCAATATCGGTTGTTCCACCCCCAATATCAACCACTATGTGTCCACTTGAAAGCTGAACAGGCAGTCTCGCACCTATTGCTGCTGCCATTGGCTGTTCAATAAGGTACACTTCACGGGCACCGGCGGAAAGCGCAGCATCTTCCACCGCTTTTCGCTCCACTTCAGTAATGTCGAGCGGTATGCCAATAACAACGCGTGGACGCGGGGTGAAACCAAATGCCTCTCGGTGTACCTTGCGAATAAAATACTTCAACATTTTTTCAGTTACCTCGAAATCGGAAATGACTCCGTCCACAAGTGGCTTTGTTGCAACAATGTGCGCCGGGGTGCGGCCAACCATCTTGTACGCCTCATGTCCCACAGCAAGAATCTGGTCAGTGCGCATGTTTACGGCAACAACAGACGGCTCATTGATCACAATGCCCTTTGCGCTTGCGTACACGAGTGTGTTTGCCGTACCCAGGTCAATGCCAAGGTCTTCAGAAAAACGTCCAAATACGTTGTTGAAAAAGTGAATCATGAGTGCTGTCCGAAAAGATTCAATAGCTCTTGCTGTGGCAGCACCACGCTCGTCGATTCGGCTCTCTTTTTATACTCATAGCCGCCGTTGACAAGAGATTTTTCACTAACAATGATGCGGTGTGGTAAGCCGATGAGGTCGCTGTCTTTGAGTTTCTCGCCAATCGATACGTCCTCGCGTTCATCAAAAAGTACGGAGATGCCTCGCGCACGAAGTTCAGAGTACAGCGCGTCTGCCTTCGTTCGAATCTCGCCGCCACTCAAGGCAAGGAGATGTACGGCATAGGGCGCAACTGCTTCAGGCCATTTGATGCCGTCACTGTCGTGATGGGCCTCGACAATCGTGCCGACAAGCCGCGACGTACCAATACCGTAGCACCCCATAATCACACGATGCTTCTCGCCCGACTCATCAGTGAATGTCAGGTCAAAGGGGTCGGAGTATTTTGTATTGAGCTTGAATATATTGCCAACCTCGCTTGCCTTTGTTTCCATTCCTTTCCCTCCGCACTTAGTGCATATCCCCTGTTCACTGATTTCACTGTTTACCGCGTAATCACATCCCGAGCAGTAAAAGATTGTATCTTCTCCTGTCTCAATTGGGACTTGAAATTCGTGTGAGTATTTTGAAAAGGTGCCGCCAGATGCCTCCGTGAGATAGGCAGTGAGCCCAAGACGACGAAAAACATTCTTATAGGCATACGTAACCCGCTCATAATACTCATCGAGGCTTTCTGATGATGCGTGAAATGAGTACATATCCTTCATACGGAATTCGCGTCCACGCAGTAGCCCGGATTTTGCGCGAGCTTCATCGCGAAATTTTGTCTGAATTTGAAAAACGGAAAAGGGCAAATCTTTGTACGACTGAATATATTTTTTCATTGTTGGCACGAGCATTTCTTCATGCGTGGGACCAAGCGCATATTCAAAATCATGGCGAGAGGTAATTTTAAAGAGAGCGTCAAATCCATCCCAACGCCCTGTTGCGAGCCAGTGCTCTTTTGGATGAAGCGCTGGCAGAAAAATCTCTTGTCCATTAACAGCAACCATCTCCTCACGCACGATATTCTCGACTGCGTCAAGCACCTTTCGACCGAGCGGGAGATAGGAATACACCCCTGCCATTGCTTTTTGGACAAAACCGGCGCGCTCAAGCAACTGCGCATTCATAGCTACCTCATCTTTTGGCGACTCGCGCGATGTTCGTGTACAAAGACGTGACTGAAACATACATTGGAATAGTTAAAGATTTTCGAGTAAATTATTGCCGGTCATCAACGAGGGTTTTTCAATACCTAATAAAGCAAGGACTGTCGGAGCAACATCTGAAAGCATACCGCTTGGCTGCAGAATGCTCAAGTCCTTGCTTGAAATGTCGAGTGTAGCAACCGAACGCCCTTCGAACTCCTTTGCAATCATAATGCAAGGAACGGGATTATTGCTATGTTCTTTGTCAATCTTTCCGGTTTGTAAGTCAAGTAAACTCTCCGCGTTGCCATGATCAGCTGTAATAAGCATTGCTCCGCCTCTCGCCAATACGGACTTGGAGATTTGGTCTAAGCAACCATCGAGCGTTTCAATGGCTCGAAATGTCGCCTTCATATTGCCCGTATGGCCCACCATGTCGGCATTTGCAAAATTCATGGCTAAAAATTGGTACTCACCAGATTCTAGTGCCTTTAGTGCTTGTGTCGTAATTTCATGCGCGCTCATTTCTGGCTTTGCGTCGTAGGAGTCAACACTTGGGCTTGGAATCATCACGCGCTGTTCGTAGGGAAAAGGTTCTTCGCGGCCGTCGTTGAGAAAGTATGTGATGTGCGCGTACTTTTCAGTTTCTGCGATATGAAGCTGTTTGAGCCCAGCATCGCTGATAACTTGGGCAAGGCTGTTCTGAATGACCTGGGGAGGAAATGCAACGGCGACTGGCAGGTTTTTCTCGTACTCAGTCATAGTCGCAAAAAAGAGATTTGAAAACGAAACATGTTCAAACTTATCAAAATCAGATTTGACAAACGCATGTGTAAGCTGTCGCGCTCGGTCCGCGCGGATATTGAAAAATATAACCGCATCGCCATCCTTTATGGTACTTCGCGGAGCCCCTTCTTCCGTGATCACTGTTGGATACAGCTGTTCGTCATAGACTTCCGCTTCGTACGAGGCCTTTATGGCTGCAAGTGGATCATCGGCAAGGCGGTCGCTTTCACCGTGCACCATTGCGCGGTAGGCTTTTTCAATGCGATCCCAGTGATTATCGCGATCCATGGCGTAAAATCTTCCAGAAAGTGTAGCTAATGACGCATTGGTGCCAAGAAGTTTTTCCCGCAAGCTGGCAATATATTGGGTAGCGCTTGCGTATGGTACGTCGCGACCGTCAAGGATTGCATGAATAGCAACCTTGTGCACTTCTTTTTCACGGGAAAGTTCCAATAACGCATTCAGATGATCACTATGACTATGAATTCCTCCCGGACTGAGCAACCCCATGAGATGAAGTGTGCCGTCTGTTTTCTGTACATGATCAACTGCCTGCAAAAAAACGTTGTTTGAAAAAAAAGAGCGATTGGCAATTGTCTGACCAATGCGCGAAAGTTCTTGTAGCACAATTCGGCCCGCTCCAATACTCATGTGGCCTACTTCAGAATTCCCAACCTCACCCCATGGCAAACCGGTCGCCTCACCAGATGCCTGAAGTGTAACTGTTGGATAGGTAGCAACAAACGAGTCAAACGCTGGTGTATTTGCTTGTGTAATGCCGTTTGCTTGCGATGGTATTGCGACCCCCCAACCGTCGAGCACAACTAATACAACGGGGCGATAATTCATACTCCAAGTTCATGCTCAATCTCCATTAATCGATTATATTTTTCAACGCGCTCAGAACGCGAGAGGCTGCCTGTTTTGATATATTCTGCATTTGTAGCAACAGCCAAGTCTGCAATGGTTGTGTCGCTGGTTTCACCTGATCGGTGAGAGACAATAACCTTATAACCATGAGCTTTAGCGAGTGAAATGCAGTCTAGTGTTTCGGACATACTGCCGATTTGATTGAGTTTTATGAGGATAGCATTTGCGCATGCTCTGTCAATTCCCATCTGAAGCCTTTTTGTGTTCGTTACAAAGAAATCATCACCAACGAGCATCATCTTTTTTCCCAGTTCATTAGTCATCGCTTTCCATCCGTCCCAATCATCCTCGGCCAATCCATCCTCAACAGAAATCAACGGATACTTTTGCGACCATACGCGCCACATGGCAATCATCTGTGCGCTTGAAAGGACCTTGCCATCTCTTTTTAGTTCGTATGTATTTGTTGTGCCATTATAAAACTCTGATGTTGCCGGATCCATGGCAAGTCCAACATCTTTTCCAGGCACATAGCCAGCCGCTCTAACCGCCTTCATAAGTGACTGCAACGCCTCCTCGTTTTTCTTAAAAGGAACAGCATAGCCGCCCTCATCACCGACAAGGGTTGAAAAACCCTTTTTTTTGAGAATGCTTGCAAGGGTGTGAAAAATTTCCGATCCGCAGCGTATACGCTCGCGAAACTTTTTTTGTAGAGGGACAATCATGCATTCTTGAAAATCAATAATCCACCCTGCATGCGCTCCTCCATTTGCAACATTCATCATTGGTATCGGAAGCGTATAGGATGTATCTTCTGAGATGCCAAACACCCTCCGTATATATTGATACAGCGGAATATCCGCGCTTGCCGCGCCAGCATGCATCAGCGCTAGTGAAACACCAAGAATAGCATTTGCTCCGAGTTTTGATTTATTCTCAGTGCCATCCAAGTCGCACATTCGCTGATCGACCGCTCGATGGTCAGTCATGCCGATAAGTGCAGGGGCAATTTTTGTATTAATATTTTTTACAGCCTTAAGTACACCTTTACCATTGTATCTTTTTGTGTCCCCATCCCTAAGCTCAAGAGCTTCATGAACACCTGTAGAGGCTCCTGAGGGAACCGAGGCAACACCGACAGAACCATCATTGAGTGTTACTTTTGCGCGAACGGTTGGATTTCCTCGCGAGTCGAGAATTTCATATCCATAGACAGATTTGATTTTTGGCATACCCAGTATATCAACATTCAGTATGTTCTACGGTCATTTGTGCTTAAAATACTGATGATGTTGGAAATGAATAATTAATTCTTAAACCCAGTTTATTTTCGACGAACATACGGCACAAATGCTGAATGTTGTATTACTGGGCATACGTTACATTATTTAATTTTTTAGTAGGTACTTGATGACAGGGAGTGGTTTACCAGAGAGAAACTCAAGCACTGCTCCCCCACCAGTTGAGATATAATCGAATTTACGCTGAAGCTTAAATTTTTTAATCATACTTTCAGTATCGCCTCCTCCTAAAACAGAAAGTGCCTTACTTTTTGTAATCGCGACAGCAATTCCTTTGGTGCCATGTGAAAAAGCGGATTCTTCAAAATACCCTAGCGGTCCATTCCAGAAGATTGTTTTTGCCCTTTCTATGATTTTTGAGTAAAGAGCAACTGTTTTTGGTCCGATGTCCAAATACATCCAGTTCCATGGGATGTGATGATGCACATCAGAAAGTTCGATGGTGCACGTTTGTGATGGGCTCTGTGTATCGTGCGCAGATATAAGATCACGAGGAAGGACGATTTTTGGCATATTTAAACCCGAACCAAGGTTCACGTAGGTATCTTTTGTCTTTGCAAGAATATCTTCAGCAATCTGATAAATTTTTTTTCGAACCTTTTTTGATTCATGAGAGGCATCTTCAACAAGTGAGCCTGCAATTTTCATCCCTTGAGCCTTCAAAAAATTATGAGCCATTGCGCCGCCAATAAGGACAACATCGGCCACATGAAGAAGGTTTATGAGGGTCTCGATTTTATCCGACATTTTGGCACCGCCTAAAATGACAACAAATGGAGCCTTTGGCTTTTCAAGAAGCTTGCTGAGCTTGCTAATCTCTTCTTCCATATTAAGACCAGCAACTGATGGCACTGCGGAGAGTATGCCGGTAGTTGATGGCGCTGTGCGGTGGCTCTGGGCAAATGCATCAAAAACAACAACATCTGCCATTTTACTCAACTTTTTTGTTAAAGCATTATTCCCCTCTTCCTCATCTTTTTCAAAGCGAACATTTTCAAGCATGACCACATCGCCTGGCTTCATCTTGGAAAGTGCAAGATCAACACCAGGACCAACACACGCATCAAGCTTTTTTACTGACTTTTTAAGAAGCTCGGAAAGCCGCTTTGAAACAGGGTCTAGTGTAAGCTTTTCAACGCGCTTTCCACCTGGCCGCCCAAGCCATGTTAAAATAATGACCTTGCATTTTTTTCTTAAAAGATACCGAAGTGTCGGTAGACTTGCTAGAATACGCGAGTCATCGGTAACGATCATATGCTTACCTTTTTCCTTAAGTGGCACGTCGTATGCAACTCGAAATATGACTCTCTTTTCTTTAAGATCAATGTCCTTAAGACCTTTAAGCTTCATAGACACAATAACGTTTACTTTTTCCCAACATGCAGTGCCATTTCGATGAGACGATGAGAATATCCCCATTCATTATCATACCATGCAATAATTTTCACCAAATCACCACCTACAACTTTGGTGAGTGAAAGATCAACGATTGCTGAATAGGTATTTCCAATGTAGTCAGATGATACAAGTGGTTTATCGGATACGGCCAAAATTCCCTTATATCGCTTGTCTTTTGCGGCCATTTTGAGAGCGCTATTGAGCGCTTCAGGGGTGGTTTTTTTCTTTAAGAGGAATACAAAATCTGTGAGCGAGACATCGGGCACTGGCACGCGGACTGCCATGCCGTCAAAACGGCCCTTTAGTTGCGGTAACGCCTCTGTAGTTGCTATGGCTGCTCCGGTACTGGTGGGAATCATGTTTTGATATGCTGTTCGAGCACGGCGCAAATCGCCTTTTTTGAGTCCGGGCGGCGGACCGTCAACGATATTTTGCTCAGCTGTTACTGCATGAATGGTTGTCATGAGCGCTTTTTGGATACCAAAAACATCCTCAATAACTGCCGCCACAGGCGAAATGCAGTTGGTTGTGCACGAGGCGTTATTGATAATCTCCTCTCCCTTGTATGTGTCTTCGTTAACGCCCATCACATAGGTCGGCACACCTTTTGCAGGCGCTGAAATCACAACCTTCCGAGCGCCTGCCTGCAAATGGGCTTTTGCACTTTCGGCATCCGCAAAACGACCGGTACACTCAAGTACCACATCGATTTTAAAATCTTTCCACGGCAGTTTTGTCGGATCTTTTTCTGCAATTACCTTGATGAGCTTACCATCAACAATAAGATCTGTTCCTTTTGTTGAAACCTTGTGATCGTATTTTCGAAAAACAGTGTCATACTGCAAGAGGTGAGCAAGTGTTTCTGAATCAGTTAAATCATTAACAGCAACACATTCAATGTTACGATTACCAAAGCTCGCTTTAAAGGCATTTCTGCCTATTCTCCCAAAACCATTAATAGCAACTCGAAGTGGCATACAAGTGAGTATTTAGTATTTAGTATGTCGAATATTTCTAGTCAAAAAGACGTGGCCTTTAGTGCCGCGTCTTTAGTATACATTTTTTCTCAGCGTAAAGCTATATCGCAAATCGGCAGAAACGACGGATTTGGATATTCTCACCAATCTTACTGATCTTTTGTGCGAGCAACTCCTCAATGGTCAAAGAATCA
>JACQRZ010000055.1 GCA_016206235.1 Candidatus Uhrbacteria bacterium | reverse complement strand
TGTATATACAATAGAACATTTTTCATACTCCAATGAGCATGTTTTGAGAGATCCCATATCCAACCAATAATCAACCAAACCAACCAAACAAAAAGGTATAAATCGGAAAGTGGGGTGCCATCCAACCAACTCGGGGTGCCAAATCGGACGTCGGAGCGGGAAACGGGGGTGGGGGTTTGAGGAGGCGACGGAGGGTTATTATTTTTTAGATCCATTCTTGTCCCACCACCCATACGCGAATGGATGGATAAGGTAACTTTTACTCCATTGATGATGTTATATTTTATGGTCATCTGAAGCTACTCATAATCCGCTGGGTAAACCTTTTGCTCGCCATTAATACTCTTTATGTCTTGGAATTCAAGACTGCCTCTTTGGCCCAATCCCGCTCCATCTGGCCCGAGCCATTCCGGACGCATTTTATTGAATAGATGCACGGCCACTTCTGCATTCTCGAGAATCATTTCACTGATTTTATCTGCAAGACGTCGCGGGATGACAGCGCCTATAGTGCAAAACGATTTTCTTCCATCTCATGGTCCGCCAAGACTTTGCCATGCTCCGCGCGTCAATCTCAATACATATGCATCTTCATTGAGCTCAGAATCAATGACTTCATTAATTTTTACAGGTCTGCTTCCCTGATATATTATTAATTCATCTTGAACTCTCTTTTCACCGACCGTGAAGCCAAGAATTTTTTTTGGAATCTGTCGAATAATAATATCCTTTTTATACATACTGGCTTGAGCAGGCTTAAGATGATAGAAAAAAGAATCAGGCTCAACTTTACCTACTGCCGGATCACCGTCATAACGCGCAAAAAAACCTACCGGCCACGCTATGAATCGATCGGAGAAATCCATCTCGCGTCTTCGCCGATCCCTGTCATTTTTTGGAATCTAATCTGCGTTAATAAAAATAGGCGCATCAGCTTTTAACTGTCGGGATTGTTCGTAGCCCAACGAGTATTGGCCGGTTAGCGTATCAATTCCAATCGATCGCCACACATCCTGCGGGAGAGATGTGTAAATCGAGACATGCCCCTTGATGAAAGTTTCCAAAGCGACTTCTGTGATTTTCTTTTCCAGAGCATCGTGTGCATTTTCCTGCTGTGCGCCCCCTTGTGGATTATTTCCGATCGGTTGCTCTTTTTTATGTCGGTATAATAAAGACTCTTCAGGCTCGCTATCAATTCTCTTTTGCTTTTCGTTATCCATAGCGAATGGTAGAAAATTAAAAAATTGGGTCAGCCACCAATTTTATTAATTCTTCGTTCCTTTTCTTTTTTCTTGAACTTCGATTCTTTTTTCTTACCGTCTAAAAGTTTTTTAACTTCTCGATCAAAATCCGAAACGTAGTTTTTGTCTTGGATGACACGGTACTTTTCATACTCCTTCAGGGCGAGAGACTCTGCCACTTCGTGGCTGACTTTTCCTGCATTACTTAAAATTTCGTATTCACTGAATTTCAGAAAGGCATTCAGTTTCTCAACCCAGTCTTTCATGGTCATAGCCCTACCTCGTGCCGTCTGCATCTCTGCGTAATCTAAATACATGTTTCCAATTCGATTCAGGTGTTTCACCTCCTTTCCCACCAAATAATTCTTCGCGATCACGGCGTCGCTCGGCATGATCTTGCCATGCGGTGATCGTCGCCATGAGGTAAGTCCCATTTTTTCCTTTTTGCTACTTACGCGCTCTGCGATAATCTCCGCAGCTGTTTTACCCGTTATGGCAAAATGAAGTTTGTTTTGTACTGTCGCAAAAAATTGTTTACTCTCATATGCCTTGGGTGAATAATCAATCGCAGTGGCATAGATATCGGTTATCTTTTGATAGATCATCCGCTCACTTGTGCGGATATCTTTGATCTCCTCGTAGAGCTCATCAAAATATCGCGCACTGAAGCGAGAGCCGTATTTCATGCGATCACTATCCAGGACGTAGCCCTTATGGATATAGCTTTTCAAAATGCCTGTCGCCCACTGGCGAAACTGTGTGCCTCGCTCTGAGTTGACCCGATATCCAATAGCAATGATTGCTTCTAATGAGTACATTTTTATCTTTCTCTCAATGGTGCGTCCTCCCTCGTCCTGAACCTGTAAGAAATCCTTACATGTTGCGGCTTCATCTAATTCACTCTCAGTATAAACGTTTTTAAGATGCTGGGTGATGTTTTGAGTGGTGGTATCGAAAAGCTCAGCGATCTTTTTCTGCGAGAGCCAGATATTTTCTTCGGCATAAAGCACTTCGATATGCACTGAACCCTCAGGCGATTGATAAAATGCGATTTGGTTGTCGGGTATTTTTTTCATTTGATCTTGCAAGATTAATCACAAATGAAGCACTTCATGCGTTTGCCGTGCAACTCGCCTCACTATTAATAATTTTACTTTATTTACAACAAAAATCAAGGGTATTCCTAGGCAGATTAAAATTTCTTTTTTATTAAAACCCGATTCACCGCTCGCGCCCGATTCAAAAATTAATGCCCCCTCGATTGCGATTGTAAAAAAGGTTCAGCCGTCCATAAACGAAAAACCGACCCCCTTGCAGGAGCCGATAGTTCGTTCTTGTTTGCAAACCTGTCCCTGATGGATAAAGTTCGAACGTTTTTTAAGGAAAATCCTGACTTTGAGCTCTAAACCAACTCCCCAGCGGCGCCTCGCTGTGCTCGGTACAAAACCACTACCATTCCCCCCTTCATTTTTTTGTATTTGAATCTTTTGCGCGCGCCCCTTAAAAAAATTCCAATAAGATGGGGAAATGGTAGTGGTTTTGTCGGTCTGCTGTTCTCGCCCCCTTCCATCTTCTCCCCTTAAAGGTAAAGGGGCGAGAACAGCAGCCCTCGCCGCTTCTGTTTGGCTGACTTCGAGTTTGAGGTGCAGACAAAATGCACATTCCCTCTCCCCTTTACCCCTCTTCCTGTGCATTTTGTCTGCACCCTTGGTACTCAATCAATGTATAAGGCGGTTTATACATTGGGGGACAATAGACATCATCCCCCACTGATATATTATAGTATAACATTGTCTAAAAATACACCATAGTATATACTGTGTATAACTATTATGTCACACCGCGCATCGGAAAAATTAGGTAAAAATTTTAAGATAATTCGTTTGCGAATGAATATGTCGCAGGGCGATGTCGCACGCGCTTTGGGCGTGGATCGTGGTTACATAAGTAATATAGAGAATGGTCAGCGAAATCCAACCCTGGATACAATCGAGAAAATAGCTAAGGCGCTCGGTGTTTCTGTTGGCGAAATGCTCCAATAAATCTATGGCAAGAAAAATAAACTACGATGAATGGTCAAAAGAAGAGCTGATAAAAGAGCTTCGCCGTATCAAGGAAACGAAATACGGTCTTGTTTGGCATAGGGATTTGCCGGAAGAGAAAATTGATATTCTCATCAATCCAGACGCGCGAACGCCCAATGAGATGTTTCCAAACGAAATGGCGGGCAAGCCGTTTCCGATTTTGAAGGAAACAAAAGGCAAAGAAATAAACGGAGACAAAGGCAAGCCGGTAAATTTGCTGATTGAAGGCGATAATTATCACTCACTCGCGGTTTTGAATTTCACCCATCAAGAGGCGATTGATTTGATTTATATTGATCCGCCTTACAACACAGGGGCAAAGGACTGGAAATA
>JACQRZ010000051.1 GCA_016206235.1 Candidatus Uhrbacteria bacterium | reverse complement strand
TACTATTAGTTTATCGGGAATAAAACTCAATAATAAATTTCATGTCGTAGAGCGGCTGGTTGTCTGCCAAACTAGGCACGCCGACAATTTTGCCTTGAAACTCACCTTTTTCGCTAAACAGCCAGCCGGGAATCTGTACTTTCTCAAGACTTGGCAATACTGTTTGAAAATTCTTCGAAGAGGATGCCTTTGAAGACAAGGTAATGATGTGACCTTGTTTTACCTGAAATGAAGGAATGGTAACACGTTTTCCATCAACAAGCACATGGCCATGACTTACGGTCTGACGAGCAAAACGATGCGACGCTGTCCAACCTAAACGCTGAAGAACATTGTCGAGCCTCATCTCAAGCAGTCCAAACAGGATATCACCGGTATTACCGAGTTTTCGGGAAGCTTTATCAAAATAGTTGCGGAGCTGCTTTTCTGAAATGCCATAATACATGCGGGCTTTCTGTTTTTCGCGCAATTGCTGGCCATAGCTTGTAAGTCGCGGTTTTCCTTTTTTTGCTCCTTGAACACCCGGCGGATAATTGCGACGAACAATAGCACACTTTGGTGTGTAGCAACGCTCACCCTTCAGGTATAACTTGACGCCGGCTCGGCGGCAAACATGACACTGTTCAAACGTCTTTGCCATAACTTTATTAAATCCGAAATCTCAAATCCGAAATCCGAAACTCTAATATATTATTTTTTCGTGCTTCGTGCTTCGAATTTCGTGCTTTATTATTTATACTCGTCTCACCTTTCGTGGCCGACAACCATTATGCGGAATCGGCGTTACATCTTTAAGACTTAATACACTTAAACCACAGGTATTTAATGCACGCAGCGCCCCTTCTCGACCAGATCCAACGCCTCGGACAAATACATTCACATCCGTCATGCCATAGGGTTTCAGCTTTTCTGATGCATCTTTGACAATAACTGAAGCTGCATAAGGAGTTGATTTCTTTGGCCCCTTAAACCCAACAACGCCTGCTGAGGAAAACGCTAGCACGTTTCCATTGAGATCAGTAAAGGTCACTATGGTGTTGTTATACGTTGCCTTAATATGCACACAACCAACAGAAATCTGGCGAACAGCCTTTTTCTTTCCCTTCTTTTTGGTAGTTGGGGTTGTTGTTTTTGCTTTTGTCTCTGATTCGGCCGTTCCTGAGCTTTCAGTGAGAGGCAAATCAGCAAGGGTATTTTGTGTCTTCTCGTCCATAATTTAGGTTCTAGGTTCTAGGTTCTAGGTTTATTATCTAGCAGCTAGCACCTAGTAGCTATTTAAGTCTTTGTTAATGCTCTCTTACCAGACATCATAGTCTTTCTTACATTGCCGCGAACGGTCCGCGAGTTGGTCTTTGTGCGTTGTCCGCGCGCTGGCAAGCGTCTCGAATGGCGCATTCCACGATACGTGCCCATCTCCTTGTGGTGCTTAATATTCGCGTATACATCGCGGCGGAGATCTCCTTCAACACGATATTGCTTTTCAATATATTCGCGCAGCTTATTTGCTTCGCTTTCCGTCAATTCTTTCGTACGCTTTTCTCCGTCGATCTTTGTTGCCTCGAGAATCTTTCGTGACAATGTTAAACCGATTCCGTACAAATATGGTAATGCATACGAGATCTTTTTATTCGCTGGTAGTAATACTCCAGAAATACGAACTGCTGCCATAGATAGCTTATAGCTTGTAGCTTATAGCTTTCAGTTCATATTCTACAAGCTGAAAGCTGAAAGCTGAAAATTAACCTTGTCTCTGTTTATGTTTCTTATTTTCACAAATAACCATCACGCGCTTATTTCGGCGGATTGTTCTGCATTTGAGACAAATTTTTTTAACTGATGCTTGGACTTTCATAAAAATGCCTTTGCATTTTTACCATGAGCCTGTCGAATGGTTACCCTTCGACTACGCTCAGGATAAACGCTTTGCGTTTAATAACGGTACACAATCCGTCCTTTTGTTAAATCATACGGTGTCATCTCAACCTTAACTCTGTCTCCTGGAAGAAGACGAATTCTGTTCATGCGCATCTTCCCAGACAAATGCCCTAAGATCTCATGCCCGTTATCAAGGGTTATGCGAAATGTTGCTGATGGCAACAATTCAATCACCGCTCCGTCTGCTTCGATAACGTCCTTGTCATTGGACCCAGATTGTTCGACCATAATTTATATAAAAACAATAATAATCTCTTGGTTAACAGAGATTATTATACCAATTGAACGTAGTATAGCAAACCTTTGAAATTATGCAATACCACGCCTAACTTTTGCTTCACAAAACTTAAGCGGGCTACGCTCGATGTAAAAATCCCTTATTTTTACGATCCATCCTATGCTATCACGGACCCAAAAAGTACGCAAGCAAGCCTAAGTTTTGCTTTACAAATTGCAACTTACACAGCTTTGTTTTTCTTTTTGCATAGGTTTATTCAACAACAGCGCGAATACGGCGGATGCCAGCGGCTACCGCTTCTTCTTTCGCAATTTTCACTTTGCCGATTTCACCTGTGCGTGTAACGTGCGGGCCTCCGCAAAACTCTTTGGAAAAGGCTTCTTCGAGTGAATTTCCAACAAAGTAGATATTCACATGATCGGGATATTTTTCTTTTCCGCCTGAGGCGGATCCGCCTTTGGCGGAGAAAAAATAGAGAGCGCCTGTCTTTTTTGCTTCATCAATCGGTAGCTCAACTTTTTGCACTGGAAGATCTTTTTGAATAATATCATTGATTACCTGCTCCACCTCTTGTATCTCCTCGGGCATAAGTTTTCTATCAAAAGAAAAATCAAAGCGTGTTCGCTCAACCGTAATATCTGATCCCTTTTGTGATACCGCTTCCCCAAGCACCGTGCGCAATGCTTGCTGCAAAAGATGTGTTGCCGTATGCAATCGAGTAACAATTTTCAGCTCCTGTTCATCTTTTGCCTTCAACTCGCCGGTGTCTAGCAGCAATCCATGGCCACCAAATTTCTTTTCAAGGCCGGCACGTGAAATTTCTTGGTGTTTTTTAAATTCCTCGTCAAAACTCGCACGCGAAAGACTTGCCGCACGATCACCACCTATTTCTTTGATGATTTCAAATGGCAAGCCATAGCTTTCATAGAGCTTAAATGCGTTTTGCGGCGTCAAATTCTCAAGCTTTTGCAACTCCTTGAGGCCGTTCTTTAATGTCTTTAAAAACTTTTCTTTTTCTGTTGCAAATTCTTTAAGTACCGTCTGTTCGTTGAGCTCTGGATAAAATCCTCTATACTCACGAACCGCTGCCGACAGTATATTCTCGAGCGGGAATGGTGTTTCGTGCGCAAGATACTCGTGAACGATTATTCGACGAAGCAACCTGCGAAGCACATATCCTCGTTCCTTATTCGATGGCTGAACACCTTCGGAGAGCAAGAATGCAGTCCCACGCGCATGATCGGCAATGATTCGCTTTGTCCGCACATCCATGCTTTGGGGCAATAAATCCATAAGAGGACTAAAAAGATCTGTTTCAAAAATAGTCTTGGTGCTTTGTGAAATCATTGCAAGTCGCTCAAGACCCATACCAGTATCGATACCAAAAATATCTAGGGGTGATAGTGTGGCATTACCGGAAAGCAATTCCTCACGAGAACCAGAACACATGAATTGGTTAAAAACGATATTCCATACTTCAATATCCTTGCCGCTGGCGTTTTTGCAGTAGATTTCTGCTGTAGGACCGCACGGGCCAGATGTGCCAGTGGGACCCCAAAAGACGTCGTCCATACCCTCTTCGCGAATATCAACAATGCCTAACTCCTGCCAAATTGCACGCGACTCTTCATCTTTAGGAACTGTTGCTGAGCCCTCAAAAACCGTAACATACGAAATAGGAAGTTGCATGACCTTGGTAATGAATTCATGCGCATAGGTGATTGCCTCGCGCTTGAAATATCCTCCAAAGGAAAAATTACCAAGCATCTCAAAAAACGTGAGGTGGCTTTCATCACCTACTTCATCAATGTCGGAGGTGCGAAAACTTTTCTGAATCGATGCGGTGCTTTTTGAACAGAAATCCTTGAGTGCGTCCGCCTCGCCCGTGTAGTACTTCTTAAACTGCTGCATGCCTGCGGTTGTCAAAAGCACCGACGGATCATCTGGGATCAATGACGACGAGGGCACCACCGCATGGCCACGCTTGTTAAAATAGTCTAAAAAATTTTTTCGAATTTCTGATGAGTTCATATATCAGCTATTTATAAAATCATCGACAGAAATTCCCGAATCTTTCAATATTGATTTTAAAATCTTCGGATGAAGAATAGTTGACCCGTGAAACGGAACCGTAACGCGATTTTCATTACTTTTTTTAAAAATGATATGACTTCCGCTTTGCCTCGAAACACAAAAACCCGCCCTTTGAAGTGCGGACATAACCTGCCGAGCCGTTACTCGAGGTAAACGCGGAGACATTACATTTCAAGATCAAGTGTTGTGAGCATCACGGTAACAGCTTCAGGAATAGATTCTCCGCTATCTTTTAATTCAAGGCAGTAAAGTTTTATCGCATCCTTTATATTCTCAAGTACATCTTCATAGGTGTCTCCTTGAGTGTAACAACCCTTCAACTGAGGACATGAAGCGACATAACCTTCCTCATCCTTCTCGATAACGATAGGAAATTGACGTCGAGTATTCATATATTTTTACTTAACCAACCTAAGTGTATCAAAATGAACAATTCTGTCAAAATCACTTTCTTGAAACAAAGTAATGATAAAAGTAGAGTTTAGGATCTTCTCCTTGCAGAGCCACCACCTCTATGTCGCTATCCAATGTTTTAAGAAAGGCGAGCGATCGCTCGTACATTATTTTCATACGACTCTCTTTTTCCATATCCGTTTCATTAGCGCTTAACGGTATGGTTGCTTCGTCTCCAAAATAGACATTGCCTGGACCAAAACGAAACTCGCCGCCGTTTTTTAACACGCGTCGCGCTTCGTTGAAGAGCGATTCAACTATGTTCGCATCAGGAAATGCGCCAGGAAAAAGCGCGAACGAAAGAATATAGTCAAAGGATTGGTCGGCGTAGGGAAACTCAATATCTCCAGATTCTATTGGAAGCGGAATAACCGTTATTCCCCGCGTTGCCGCGCACTCTCGAAGCTCGGGCGAACCCTCGCCAATATCGAGAATCTTTTTCCCCTGTAGAGTATCCCAATCAAGCCCTAACATGGTAAGGATATAGTGAGCATCTGCTTCTTTTTTTTGCTGTAGTGTCATCATATCCGCCTATACTACTCAATCAATATATTTTTGCAAGATGAGATGGCAAACTTGAAATAATACCTTCGTACATTTGTTTATTCCTGACAATCCATTCGTCGTTTATTTCTTTTGCACGCATGAGATCACGCTCTTTCGAATGAGCATATAGTTCCTCCGCCGAGCATCTCCTTGCCCTTATAAAACACAACTGCTTGGCCTGGTGTAATTGCTCGCTGAGGTTTGGCAAAAATAGCTTCTAGCTTATAGCTTCTAGCTTCTAGCTTCTTTAGAATACAGGATTGTAGTGGTTGGCGGTAGCGAATGCGTGCTTTGCAGTTCAATGGCAAGAAGGGCGCTTTGCCAGATATCCAATGGATCTTCTTGCAGACGAGTTCTTTTTGAAAAAGCTGATTTCTCGCTTTTTCTGGCGCAACAACAACCGTATTTTTTTTCATATCTTTTGCAACAACATAGAGCGGTTCACTTCCCCCGGCAAAGCCAAGGCCATGCCGTTGCCCGATCGTGTAGTACGCGGCGCCTTTATGCTCGCCAACGATCCTTCCTTCTGGCGTAACGAGTGGCCCGCTTTTCATGGGCAGGTGTTTCTTTAAAAAATCATACATGGAAATATCGCCAATAAAGCACACTCCTTGGCTATCTTTTTTGTCCCAATTTGGCAGTCCTTTTTTCTTGGCAATTTTTCGAACCTCTGGCTTTGTCATACTCCCTAGCGGGAAAAGACAATACTTCAACTGCTTCTGAGTCAACGTATAGAGAAAATACGACTGATCCTTATTGGTATCCTTGGCTTGGAAAAGTTTGTAGTTTGTAGTTTGTAGTTTGTAGGCGTTTGATTTTTTTGGAGTTTCGAGTTTCGAATTTCGAGTTTTCTGCCGCAGACAGATGTAGTGTCCGGTAGCTATAAAATCTGCGTCATTTTGTAAAGCTTTTTTTAAAAAGAGTCCGAACTTTACAGACTTGTTACACATCACGTCCGGATTCGGCGTTCTTCCAAGCTTATATTCACGCACAAGATAGTCCACCACAGCTTTTTTATAGACAGCTCGAAAATCCCACTCTTCAAATGGAATTGCAAGCGCTGCTGCAACCGCTGCCGCGTCGCGGCGATCTTGATCTTGCGTGCATGCGATATCGCCAAGATGAGGATCGTATTCCAGCATAGAGACGCCTCGAACATCGTAACCCTTTTCTTTGAGCAAGAGAGCTGCAACAGCAGAATCTACTCCTCCAGAAAGGGCGACATATACTTTTTTCATTTGCTTTGTCATGGTTTATGGAATCGACACTTCATGGCAATTACGACATCGAGCTTGATACTCTTCGTCACCGACATGGATATTGGAAGTCGTGTAGGGCGCCGGTTTTCCGTTGATGAGCCTTTGGGTCATTGTTGCCGATTTCCCGCATATCATGCAGATGGCGTCGAGCTTGAGCACCAAGTCTGCAACTGCCAAGAGCTGCGGTACACACCCAAAAGGCTCGCCTCGGAAATCCATATCAAGACCAGACGCTATCACATGCTTTCCTTCTTTCCGCAATTGTTCGACAACAGACACTATCACTTCTGGAAAAAAATGCAACTCATCGATACCTACTACATCTACATCCTCAATTGCCCGCAGCATCTCTTGTGGATCAGTAATTGGCAATGCTTGGATGCATTCGCCGTTTCTACTGCACAATTCATAGGTTTTATTCCAGCGCGTATCTACGCTTGGCTTGAACACAGCGATTTTTTTCTTGGCAATAACACTCCGCCTCAAGCGGCGTAAAAGCTCCTCGCTCTTGCCTGAAAACATACAACCAACAATGATTTCGATTTTACCCACCACACTATTGCTGTAATGAATAATGTTTCATTTTAAAAAAGATATGAATGGGAAGCAACCGCTTTCCTGCATGTTTTCACATTCGCAGCGGAAAGCGTCGGGCACAGTTTTTTTGCTTCTTCGAGCGAATCATAGTGAACGATGTAATAGCTCACCATTCCTTGAATACAGTATTTCTGCTCCGTTTTTTGTGCTTGAGCACAAAGTCTTTCCACATATGTAGGATCATCGATATTTTTCTTCATAAGAGCGCTCCCCATTCCAATCATACAGGTGTCACGATAACCGCCTTCTTTGGAGCATTGCTTTAATAAAGTGGCCGCATCTTTATGTAACGTAATAACGTATCTCGGTGCATAAAAATAACACGTATCTTTGTAGCGCTTCTTTTGTTTTCTACACAGTGCGAAAGGATCTGCTGAATTCAAATGACGTATGGGATGGAGCAATTGATCTGAAGAAAAGTTCTCCATAAAAACACCTTCGGAGCAACGCTTTCGCGCGCTCTCTTTTTTGTATGCACTACAGTATGCCAGCGACTTCGGGAGATCATTATCAGTAAAATACATAAATCCATGGCCGATACCATGATAACATTTTGCATCACCAGACACACACAATGCATGTGCATCTTTCAAAATACTATGCGAACTTCCGAGCGCTGCTTCTAGGACACCGTGGAGATAACCTGAGCCACACATATCATTATGGAACTGAAGTGCTGTCTGAGCAGACTTATACTTTGCGTACGCAGCATGCCCGATGCCATGAACAAGCTCATGGCATGAACGGAGTATACGAGTGTCGTTCTTGCTACTCCGTCTTAAAACGTCCAGCGCTATACGTGGATTTGCTATATCTACAAGTAAAGAAAAAAAATCGTTCAGCCTATTATACTCCTCAACCGACACATCTTTTGACGCTTGAGGACCCCTACTCACTACCGCTAATACGCCTTCCCCTAAAGGATTGTATCCATGCTTGACCTCGAGAAAGTCACTATAGCCGTCGCTGTCTGTATCAATCTTCTCGTTGTGAGTTGAAAGAATTTTTTCAAATGAGTCGGACAACCCGTCATGGTCGGTATCCAAACCGCCATGCACTTCTTGTGCATACACGGACAAGCTTCCACTACAGAGAACGGCAACTATTCCATACATTACGATTGCAAAGGATATGTTCTGCACTAAAGACATGCAACAATAATTTCGATTTTAATCATATCCTTTTTCGATATAGTGGAGCAAGTCATGCTTTCCCTCCTTGAAAGGAAATGTGTTTTTCTTTTAAAAGTGTAATGCGAATGAGATTTTTTAAAAGTTAGGAAGATTTTTTGACCTGTTCGACTCTCGTCAAAACGAGAGGAGTTTCAAAAAATCAGGATCCTAACTTTTACTAAAAATCTTTCGAATGGAACGTCAAAAGAAAAATATATTTCCTTTCCCATCACTCTGTTTCGTCTTTTTTTTCTTTAAGAAATGCAAACCACTCCTCGGTAATCTCAATAAATGCCTGAAGTGGCAATTCGATTAAAATATCGAAGATAAAAACAAAAATATTCACGCGAGAGATATTGAACGATAACCAGTGCCCCACTTTGATGATCGGCAAGAAAAATGATTCCACAAAAATAGCCAGTAGGCTTGGTTTTGCTTTGAGAATCACGAGTTCGCGGACTTGCCGCCTCAACGTAATACCAAAAAAGGTAATCAGTGAGAAGAACAGAAAGAAAATAACACCGCTCACAATATTAAAATGAAGTTTCCAGAGCACCCACCCAACTGCTCCAAATGAAACCGCAAAAAGAACGATGTAGAGTAGAGTAAAAATGGCGTATAAACCTTTCGGGCGTTTTTTTACTTCTGCTTTTTGTTGGGTAAAGATTTCATGTGGCGTATCCTCGAAGACTATCTCGTTTACCGCTCTTTGAATGGCTATGGTATTTGTCTCCCCAGGAAAACGCACGGTAAAAGCGATAGCAGCTAAAAGAATGGGGGGGAAAAAGACATTGATCATGAGCGGCAACGTATTGATATGCCCCAACGCGAAGATGTCGTATGGAAGCTCGATCGCAAGGCCGAGCACCATCTTGGTAAGAAAAATATAGACAAACGCACGGATGCCGCGGGAATACAAACGCCGCCGCTGAACATTGTAGAACCCTTCACACAAACGTTTTACTTCCTTTTCCAGCGCATCCCTTTCAGAGAGTATTGAATCGGGATTATTTTTTAAGAGAGTGTAGAGAACAATGAACGGTATCCGAAACCTTCGGAACTGGTTCATGAATTTCTTATTGAGCTGATGCTTGATATGATAGTCGATCTTACTGGCGACATCGTGGTACTCTGCGGCACGAGCTTCAATATCCACATGCTCAAGATTTTGCCATACAGGGAAAATCTGCTTAAGAAGAAAATAGCGCAATCGATGAATATCAGGTCGAAGCAAAATCCGATACGCGGCAATATATAACTGTGATTTTCGTGTGGCATCATCTTCTTCATTTCCTTTCACAACAACATTTTTCTCTACCTTTTCATACATCAACTGCACCAATGCCTCCTCTTGTTTCATAGAGGCAAGATGCTCGTCAATGGCGCATGCCGCCATGCTTAAAAGCCAGTCTTGATCTTTATCAGACAAAATTCTTCTGCTTTTCAGCGACCGAATAACACCAAGATAAAGCTGGAGTATCTTTTCGACATCCTTAACAGTTTTTTGCGGCACACTGTTATTCGGAAAGTATCGCGAGCGTACCAACTCGCGCAAGATACCCATGGCAAGGTCATTGGTATCTTGTTGCAGAATCAATCGTCTGCCCAAAATGCGTAGAATGGCGTTTTGACGCAACAGATGCTCATCGGCGTAATCAATAACGTTGCGAATTTTCTCATAATAAAAAGCGATCGCGCCGACCGCTTCATTTACCACAATCATCGATTCTCCTGACACCTTGGCTTTTTTTTCTTCTTTGTTTGTGAGGTATCGTTTGATATTTTCTGTCAATGTCATAGGGTCATGGAACATGGAACAAATGATTGCTCTATGCTATGTATTTTCTTTTTTCTTATGCGGCTGGGGCTGTGCCGGTTTTGGACGCGAGGTAAACGAAACGGGTTTTTTTTCGGTCAAGGTTTTCAGTGAGATCGGCGTTGGCATCTGAACAGGTGCGTCAGTTTCTTCTTTAATCACAACATCTTGTATATGCGGAGGCCTCATCGTTTTCAGATTGGCCGAGCGCAATGGATTTTTGTCGCCAGCTCCTTTTACTCCATGTCTCGGAGATGAGGGAGTAAATGTCGTTCTTTCTTTTTTCTGGCCAATAGCTTGCTGGCTCCCACTCTTTATTTCGATAGGCTGCGTCCAACGATGAATTTTATCTTCAACAACCTCGCGCGGTACCGCATAGCGTTCTCTGCTCACGCGAATGACTTTTCCTAAGTTACCAGTCTTTTCGTCGGGTTGCAACGGCGCCAACCCAACAGCAGAAAACGGATCAGATGAAACGCCATCGATCATGAGCTTGAGGTAATAATTAAATTTTGGCAAGTTCACGAGATCTTCTTCGGTAAATCGAGGGGTGAATTCTTTCACCAAAAATTCTGCGTCTGCTGCACCAACGCGAAATACGACCATGGTGCCAACATTTCCGAATACTGCCGCACGCACCATTTCATCAAGCTGCTCAATGTATTGATGTGCCATAATAAGATCGAGACGATATTTACGCGCTTCAGACAAAATATTGGCAAAACTTTCGGTTGCAAAGTTTTGAAATTCATCAACATAGAGATAAAAATCTTTGCGCTGTTCTTCCGGGGTATCCACACGCTCCATAGCCGAAAGCTGAATTTTAGTAATAAGCATTCCTCCGAGAAGACGGCTGTTGTCTTCGCCAATACGCCCTTTTGACAAGTTCATGATCAAGATTTTCTTGGAGTCCATAATCTCTCGAATGTTGATCGTAGACTTCACTTGACCCACAATATTGCGTATTAAACCGACAGACAAAAATTGTCCGACTTTATTTTGGATCGGCGCAATTGCTTCATTTGCATAGCGGTCGTTATATTTAGAAAACTCATCAACCCAAAATGCTTTTACCACCGGGTCTTGGATTTTTTCAATAACTTTAAGGCGATACAATTTATCCGAAAGCATACGATTTACACCGAGCATGGTGCTTCCCGGATAATCAAGAAGCGCAAGCAAGGTATTATTTAGAATGTATTCCATACGAGCGCTCCACACATCGGGCCAAATCTTTTTGAACACGCCCATCAAGCCTGATGACACCAAGTGCTTATAACGCGGATCAATCGTCTCTAAAATATTAAATGCGACCGGATATTCAAAATCAGCCGGATTCACATACACGATATCGTTGATCCGATTGTTGGGGATGAACTCGAGGATCTTTTCTGCCAAATCGCCGTGCGGATCGACAACTCCAACACCATGGCCATTGCGGATATCGTCAATGATCATGTTTTCCAAAATGGTCGACTTGCCCACGCCGGTTTTTCCAAGCAAGTACATATGGCGCCTACGATCATCGGTTTTAATACCAAAACGGCGGCGTTGGTTCTTGTAGTTTGTTTCTCCAAAAAGAGTAATTTCTGACATGGTGGTGTTTTTGGGTTATACAGGAGTTATACAAACGGAAGATTATCTGGCACATCGTGCTTTGTTTCTTCTTCTTTTTCGTCTCGACTTGGTGAAAGATCAACGCGCGGGCGCTCCATTGAACGCATAGGAAGCTGTGGCGGCGGCTCGGCTCTTCTGCTCACTGCCTTACTGATAAGCGGCGCTTTCGTATCGATCAAAGGGAAGTGCCACATTGTAGCCAGTTCTTCAATGTTCAAGAAAAAGGGATTTCGCCCTCTGGCGTTTGATCGATTCCAGTACGCGCGAAAGAGAAGGTATTTACGACGATTCACACGGTAATTCGTAAAGAGATAGCGCACCGAGGTTTTTGTCATTGACTCCACCTTCCATGCATTGCAATCGCTTGTATTGTACTGACGGAATGCGCCCACAACACCTCCGATAGCAGTTGTCTTTTTAAAGACCTCCTTACGTCCTACATACATCCAGCGCACCTTGCACAAAAAAACGGGTTTCGAAGCCTTCATTTGAATAGCTTCAACCGTCGCCTTCTCGCCTGGTGAGAGATGCTGCATAATGCTCGGCAGTGGCGCTTGTTCCCTTTTTTGAGTCTTGCCGCCAACTTCAAAATCTTCTCCAAGCGTGTTTCGCCAAATCGCTGCCCACCAACTCTCGAGAGAGATTGCCAAGCCGCCAAAAATACCTCCGCCACCATGATCCTCTCCACCATCTGCCTTAATGATCTTGCGAACCTCTTTTGTCGCCTTATCGTAGATAGTATCGATCGTTGGCAAGCACGTGATTTGAATCATGATTTTCTCGCCTGGACCAATGGTACTCATAAACTCCAGCAATGAAGCCATCGGATCTTTAAAAAGTCCTGAAACTTGATCCACAAATTGCGGATGTGTTTTGATTGGATACACGGCGGATCTTTCAAGCGCAAACTCGCAACCCCACATATCATGGGTATCATTCGGCCACTTGCGAGGAATAGGATCGTGGTAATCCGGCTCTGTATAATCTGGCGCCTCGGCTACTTCTGCGTCAGGATATTGAGCAAACAGCGCTGATTCAAAGACGTTACGATATTGCCGAGGCAATCGCACATAGTACTGAATATTGCCTCCATCACTTACAAGCTCCAGCGCAAAATTCGGCTGTATCTTGCCGAGCCAGTAGCGCTCTTTCAATGTCCCTCTCGCCTCGTGCAAACCAATCATATGGGCAAAAATATTTTCAACTGATTTCGGTGTCTGTTCTGTTTGTTTCGGAACATTAATCGCAAGAAGAACGTGCTGAATATGGTCGAAATACCACGCCTGAATCTCGTGCATCCATAAACGCCATAGCTGATTGAGTAAAAAAAGGCCAATAACAAACCAACCCCCATTACTAAAAATGAGCCACATCGCCTGAAATGGATTGGAAACATCAAAAAAAGTGAACGGGCTACTTATCACTTCCATAGAAGAAATTATACAACGATAGAGACTAAAAATCAACCTAATCAATACAAAAACTCGCGGCATCACCGCGAGCATAACAACAAAATACCAATTACTAGTTACTAGTTACTTCCGCCTTGCACTCCACTCGTGCCATGCAACCAGCAATGGTGAGGCAAAAAAGAGTGATGAGTATGTTCCCACACCTATACCCAGCAGAAGTGCAAGGGAAAATGTTTTAAGGCTCTCACCGCCAAACACATATATTGCAGCCAATACCAGCATAACAGTCAGTGATGTATTGATGGATCGAACAAGTGTTTCGTTGAGTGATTTGCTTACAATCTCAGCAAATGCTCCTTTATACTTGAGTAAATTCTCACGAACGCGGTCAAACACAACAATAGTATCGTGCACGGAAAAACCTAAAACCGTGAGGAATGCTGGAATGAATGAGCTGGTAATTTCAACTCCCCGAAATACGCCAAGCACGGCAAAGATACCAAGAACAAAAATGAGATCATGAAATAATGCAATAATGGCAGTCGCGCCATATTGCCATGAAGGCACGGGGAATGATACGCGCCGGAACACAAACGTGATATACGCCATAATCAATATGAGTGCAAGCGCAATGGCAAGCAGTGATTTGCTTTTGAGCTCATGTCCAATAACCGGACCGATCGATTCAAAACTTTTTTCAAGGAGATTGGCGTCTTGTTTTTTAAGTTTTGCGAGAACGTTTTGATGGGTATCCTCATCAATTGTTTTGAAGCGCATGATCACGCCTGTATCTCCGGAAAATTTTATTTCGGCGTCTTTAATATTTTCAGCTGCCAAAACACTGGTTATTTCCTGGGTTGATGGTCTGTCTTTTTGATAGGAAACCTCGAGCAATGTTCCTCCGGTATAATCAATACCGAGTTTCAGCTGCCATATACTTAACGCCACAATACCTGCAACAATCATGAGAGCTGAAAGGACAAGCCATGTTTTGCGATGTTTGATAATATTGATCTGCATACAGTATAAGGTTCTAGGTGCTAGGTTTTAGGTGTTAGGTGGGACTTGCTCTTCAGTCTTTTTAGCGCAAAAAAGCCAAGTGTTTTTTGATACGCGCCATCCGGCTACAAGCTTGAGCAAAAGGCGGGTGATAAAAATGGCAGAAAACATACTGACCAAAATACCAATAGCTAACGTCAACGCAAATCCTTTGATAAGACTTGCCGAAAACCAAAACAGAATGGCACAGGTAATTAGCGACGCGGCATTGCTGTCGCGAATCGATGTCCATGCTCGCCGGAAACCATCGCGTATACTGGCGTCGAGTGATTTTTTCAGCCGAAGCTCTTCTTTCGTGCGCTCAAAGATAAGGACGTTGGCATCAACTGCCATACCAATGGAAAGAATAAATCCCGCGATGCCGGCTAATGAGAGTGTTACTGGCCAGATTTTAAAGAGTGCCAGCACAATCGATGTGTAGACGATGAGAGCAAAAACTGCCAGTACACCTGGCAACCGATAAAAACCGATCATAAACAATGCAACGAGCAAAAATCCTAAGAGACCTGCTTTAAGGCTTTTTTCAAGAGATTCAGCTCCAAGTGTTGGGCCAATTGTCTGCTGGCTTACAAGCGTGATGGGCACCGGCAGTGCGCCAGTGTTCAAGCGCTGTGCAAGCAGTTTTGTTTCTTTGAGTGTAAAGTTGCCTTGAATAATTGCCTTGCCATCGGTGATAGGTTCATTTACTGTTGGCCTGCTTATTGCCTGTCCATCCAATAAGATGGCGACTGGTTTTCCAACATTGCGCGAGGTAATCTCGCCGAATAATTTTTTGCCTTCGTCATTGAATTCCAAGCTGACAAACGGGGAATTTGTTTGTAAATCAATGTCTGCCGAAGCGCGCTTCAGTTGTGTGCCGGTAAGTCCGGTGTCTTTAAACTCACTTGGCGGGGGAAGATAGTCAGCATCGGTACGCGTCTTTGTGGCAATCCATGCTGACTTATATTCTGGCAGCGGCCGCTCATCTTTTTTATAGATCACATGGTATCCAAACTCAGTTTCAACGACATCGGAAATGGCGCCTTTTGGCAATTTCTCTACTGCGTCGGCAAACGGTTTGACCATAACTGTCTTACTAAACCATCCTAAATCGCCTCCGCTGTCTTTTGCGCCAGGTTCGGTCGAGTTTTCTTTTGCAAGCTGGACAACATTTTGCGGCGTTGCCTTCTTTTTGAGGTCTTCGATCTTTTTCTTTGCGTCATCTTTTGAAAGTTTGCTATCACAACGGGATGCGCCTTCATAACAGATAAGGATATGATGTGCGGCGTACTCCTTTTCTGTCGATCGCGTCTCAAGCAGCTTGACCACCGCATAGCCGCCGGGAACAGTAAGCACCTCCTTATGGACTTCTCCAACGCTAAGCTTTGAAACAATATCAAAAAGTGATGACGGATTGTTGGTTGTTGAAATCCAGCCAATATCTCCTTCATTGTCTTTGGATTGAGGGTCTTCCGACACATCTTTTGCGAGCTTCCCAAAATCTGCTTGTGGAGCTCGTGCTCGCTTTAGGATGTCATCGATTTTTTTTCTTGCGTTCGCGTTATAGTCTGCCAGTTCTTTTTTCTGTTCAGGGGTCAACTCCTTTTTTTGCTCTGCTTGTGTTGCCTGCTCTTTAAATTCCAAGAGTGGCGTATCGCCGATCATTTTAATCGCCTGATTGACATCACTCACGCCAGCAAGTTCAACAATGACTCGATAGCTATCGCCTGCCTTTACCGTTTGCACAATTGGTTCTGCAACACCAAATGCATTAACTCTGCGCTCGATCACATCTCGGACGCCTTCGACCGACGATGAACGATCTCCCTGTGCCACGCGCCGCAAGTCAGTCTCATATACCAAATGAGTGCCGCCCTTCAAATCAAGTCCCAAACGAAATGCGTTTGGGAACTTCCCTAGAGAGACATCCTTTTTATACCACTCAAGACCGGCATAGCCGAACGTAAGAACAAAGAGAATACATATACCAAATAGCTTCCAGCGCAATGCGCCGCGTGGAGAGGGTTTAAAAATGTTTTTCATAAAAAAAATGACATCAAAAACGATGTAGTTTATTGTGTTTTTATACAGTAGAGTATATGAAAAAAAATTGCAACCCCGCCAGATTGTCTTGAGTCTTATTCTGCAAGTGATTCGTACAGCGCGAGCGAGCGCTGGAACGCATCCTCAAAGTTGAAATGCGATTCAACGTGCTCGCGATAGATATCTCGATAGCTGTAATCAAACTGTATTGATAGGCATTGTATGATCTTTTCACGTAAATTACCGCTATCCCCTGTCTTGAATTGCACTCCAATACTAGGAAGCACTGCCGCATTTTCGGCAATGTCGGACACCAACACAGCGCACCCATAACTCATCGCTTCGAGAAGCGCATACGACAACCCTTCCGTTTCAGAAGCATGAATAAAAAGCCGCGCATGAGAATACAGCTGCGCCAGTGCATCGTGCGATTGCTCTCCTACAAAGAGAATGGATGGCGTTCCCAGGGCGAGTTTTTTGAGTTCACGTACGTACTCCGCGCTAAAACTGCCGTCTCCCACAATAACAAGCGGCGGTAGTGTGTACGATTCCTTATGCAATGATGCATACGCATGAATAATGGTATGAATTCCTTTGTGTCGTACGAGGCGTGATACCGAGAGAAGATATTCATTTGGCCGGAGCGACATTTTTTCTAAAATATCGTTTGGCTGTATCTCTGTAGGGGGAACAGTGTTTGGAATAGTCAGAGCGTATCGACCGTAACGTTCTTTTACATATTTTTGCAAAATCGGCGACACCACAATAATTCGATGCGCCATGCGACAGCCAATCCATTCGCCAAGTCGGAATGCACACCTTCCCCAAAAACCCCACTTTTGGTGAAAGTAATCTTGGCAGTGAAAGGTGAGGACTACTTTTGCGCGAGGATGAAGCAAGCGCGGCAGCCACGAAAAGAGAGCTGGTCCTATTCCATGGAAATGATAGACATCCATACGGGATGCAAGTGCATGACATGTTGAAAAAAAAGTATGTACAAGCGTCTCAAGATACTTATTCTTCACAGTAGGGATAAAGATGCGCTGTGCGCCAAAAAAATCGCGAGAAAAATCGGGACCACAATAACGCTTGCGACAATAGACAAATACGCAGGGCAAGCTACCTGCCAAGCGCCGAACCAGGTCGTGGACATGCCGTTCTACTCCTCCTGAACGAACCGGCACACCCTTTTGTCCGATCATCGCGATACGCATAGTATCGCTTAGCTTAGAATATCACTAATGATCAGTCAAATTATTTGTCAAGATGAAAAAGACTTATCCAAAATTTTATTATAAATATCTCTCAATTTGAGATAATAGACGTCTGGAGAAAAAAAGTTTTCCACATGTGCCTTCCCTTGCAAACCATATTCTTGACATCGCTCAGGCGATTGAAGAATGAAAAAAATCTTCTGGGCTAAATCATACGCATTCCCTGGTTCAAACAAAAGATCAGAATGACAAGTCACTTCTGGCAGTGCGCCTATTCTGGCGGCAATAACAGGCAACCTAACCGCATAGCTTTCAAGGACTACGTACCCAAATACTTCATACCAACGCGATGGCACCACGACACAGGCGTGTTTTTGGATTTCCACAAGCAACCGTTCTCGTGGAATAAATCCATGGAAGACTATCTTGTCGTTCACGCCACTATCGTTTGCCAAATGTTCCAGAAATGTTCTATGCGGCCCATCGCCATAGATATGCAAGGTCGTGTCAACATAGTGCAAAGCCTCAATAAGCGTCTCAATTCCCTTTTCTTCTGATAATGCACCAATGTATGCCACGCCATTTTTAGGTTGTAGGTTAGAGACTTTCTCTGTTTGTTGCAAAGGGTTTACGGAATGATGGATGACAGAAATTCTGTCTGCGGGCATGCCAAACTCAATGAGTTTGTTTCTTACAAAATATGATGGAGAAATCCAGTGACTAACGCCCTTTTTCCAGGAACCAAGCACACGATGCAGCCATGACTCAAAGCAGACTGCAAAACTTTGTATGAACGATCGCTTATGTGTCCGATGCAAAAAATCACGCCAGAGTGACTTCTTGCACTCCTCATTAACCTTGCCATGCGCAAAGAGTCTGTAATTTGGGCACACAAGCTTATAGTCATGAACGGTTTGCACAACTGGAATCTTCTTGTTGCGGCACACGTCGAGAATCGATGGTGAGAGGTGGTGATAGATATTGTGAATATGAACAATATCCGGACGCGTTTCTTCAATAAGTTTCGAAAAGCGGGAACGTGCTTCTAAGGAATAGAGCGATTTCAACCCCTTGGCAATAAGAGAAAAAAGAGTGCCTTGAGTGTACTCAAGATGCGATACAAAATAGGTTGACCATGGCGTTTCTTCGTTGTCAGGATGATGCATGGAAAAAGGAATGACCGTATGGCCGTTCTTTTCCAAAATATCTTTCACGTCAAAAAACGAGGTCTCTCCACCTCGCCTGCGATAGTAGTATTTGTTAATCAGAACAACCTTCATAATTTCTAATATCCAATATCCAATTCCCAATGAACTCCCAACATTAAAAATTTGAAATTTTCGGGCATTAATTAGATATTGGAAATTGTTTATTGGAAATTTTCTGCGATGCCACAATTCCTGCTATCAACCACAAATAAAATCCGACCGTTCGAACCTCAAAGTAGGTGGCCAGAAGTGCCTGAAACGACACTGCAACAATAATCCCCATACCTGCCAGGGCGAGAGAGCGAGTAAGCGGATCCTCGCTGTATCTGTAGAGCTGTCGCGCCTCAATAAAAATAAACGCGATGAGGAAGAAATATAAGATCAATCCAAGCGTGCCAAGCTCTCCCCACAACGAAAACCAATTATTGTCGATGTACCCATCGGTGCCATAGATGCCAAACGGCAGGCCAAGTTCATCATATTTTACCGTATAATGCAATGCTGCCACAGCACCCCCTCCGTAACTTCCTGGTCCAACGCCGACCAGTGGAGAGCTTGCAACAACGGTTGCCGGCGTATGAACGGCAAAATACAACCTACCCAATCCATCGTACTCCCCCTTCCAGCGCTCATAGGAAAATGCCTCAAAAAAACGTTGCGCAAGATTTTGGTTTGGCACATCTATAAGATACTTGCCCGAAACGGTCGAGTAGCCGATATACGCCATTCCTAAACAAAGAAACGTGAGTCCCGCATACAGAATTTTTTTATCTTTATTGATGATATATCCGGTCACAAATAATCCAAGAAGTGTTCCAAACCACGCGGCGCGGGAATACGAGAGGAGAAAAGATGGTAATAGAGCTATCGCTAGAATTATGAAGTAAGAATTATGAATTATGGCTTTTTTTACATTTTGTATTTTCGAGTTTTCGTACAGAAGTGCGGCGATGATGAGGAGTATCATGCCTAAGAAGATGCCAAGCTGGTCATATCTGCCAAGCGTACCTGTTACTCGCTGGCCTGCCTCCCAAAACTGTTGCACTCCTTGTGTGAGTTGGTACCCTGCAAATGATTTTGCCGCTGATGGTATCAAGAAAGTATCGAGTGACGTGCCAATGAAACTTTGTGCAATACCAAGAAGTCCTTGAAAGAGTGCGACTGAAAAAAGAATTACCAAAAATTTTTGAATAAACGCTCTGCTAGGCGCAAGTAACATCACAATAAAGTACACAAGCAAGAAGCGTATCATTTGCCGAATACCCAAGAGACCGACCTCTAGTGGCGTTTGGTTTACAATCATGGAGGAGCTTGCGACACACAATAATAAAACAAATGGAATAACAAGAGGCGATGATCGGTACTGAATCTTTTTTTGCCAAAGCAGAATGCCGACATAGATCACAAGGCCGTAGATCAAAAGTTCTGGCAGATAACGTGCAACAACATACAAAGCATCGGGACACAATTTCAAAAGAAATGGCTCAAAGGGCAAGTACGCGGCAAGAAAGAGAAGGATGTTTTGTGGAGAAATAATGGAAAACATAAATAAGAGTACGCTTTCAGTATAGCACCTCTGTGCTTATAGCTGTCAGCTTTTAGCTTGCAGAACGAAAATCCTAAAAGCTACAAGCTGTAAGCTAAAAATAATGAAGCCTCTTCCCGAGAGAAGAGGCTCTTAATCGTATAGATGTTTACTAGTAGCTAGTTAATTGCCGTGCCTTGCGTCGGCGTAGGCGACGGGGTTGGCGTAGGCGTCGGAGTGTCCGTCGGAGCCGGAGTCGGGCTCGGCGTAGGCGTAGGCGTCGCAGTCGGCGTGGGAGCCGGCGTCGGCGTCGCGGTTGGCGTAGGCGTCGGCGCTGGCGTCGGCGCTGGCGTCGCGGTTGGCGTAGGCGTCGGCGCTGGCGTCGCGGTTGGCGTCGCGGTTGGCGACGGAGTCGGACGCGCGCTCACCGTATAGCTCAACTTTGCTATTTCAGAACTCTGGTGATACTTCTTGCCTTGCAACCAGGCCGCAAGATTAATCTTCTCGCCGACAAGCGATTCAACAGCTTCTGGACAGTAAATGTCAAACAGTCGCGGCGAATCAGCGTTAATCGGATACGTTCCAGGCTTGGTATCGTTTGAGCATCGAACATACAGCGTCCAAGCATCTTCAGCAGCGTCATTGACAAATTCGTACCGATTAATATCGGTTTGGGCATGCGGACGCTGCCCAGGATACACGATCGTGCCGTTCGGCGCGGTCAAGTTAATCGAACGCGTAGCCGGTGGAATCGGCGTCGGCGTCGCGGTATTCTTCACCGGCTCGACCGAAGCAGTAGCCGATGGTGTCGCCGTGTTCGTTACGGGTGCGATCGTCGTCGAGCCAGTGGCTGCCGAAGGAGACACGGCCGGCGAACCGGCAACGCTAATCCCGGCCCCAAGCTTGCTCAAATCACCGGAACAAGCAACGATCAGTCCGGTAACAGTAATTGTAAACATCTTTGCAATGTACGCGATGTTTTTCGCTTCCATTTTGGAAACCTCCTCAAAAAACAAGTGCCTTATGTTTAGCAAAAGAATAGCAAACGGTCAAGCCTCCAAGCTCATACTTAATGCTGTCATCCCGAATAACATGAGGGATCCCGCTTTTATTGCGAAAACAAATGTGATTTCTCGCTATTGACTTGGAATGACAATAAAAAATCACTGACCACGCTGAAAAAATCAATAAACCCTTTAAATATAAGGAAATTTGACAAATACTCAGCCGTGTGGTTAGATTTCGGTTACTGTTTTTGTCTAGGAGGCCTAAAAATGGCAAAAACGCCGTTCCTTGAAAGCCTAAAAAACTTGATAATTACAACGGCAACGGCCGTAATGATGGCTGTTGTTGGCATAGCAGATTCTGCCTTTGCTGGCAGTTCGCGTCCAGTCTATATCATGAACCCGTCTGCTGAATGGAATCTTGATACTATCAAGGAACTTCCAGGAGGTAAGACGTTGGTGCTCAATGCAACGTTGAAGAACTATGAATACTTCAAATTCTTGTTTATCGACGAGAACGGCCGTCCGGTACCCCTATTTAAGGGGCCGGTAACAACGCCGGGAAATATTCGATACTTGACAACCTCAAGCACTGTTGAATATAGGTATGAAAAGTACGTTGCCGAAAGCGGCGTTGAAATTCGAGTAGAAATCCCAAAAGCATATCTTGGAAAAGATATTTATGGGTTGCTGCTCGTTCGTTGCGGCAAAATCATGATTAAGAAGGGGAAGTGGTTCAGGGTTGCGGAAGAAAAACCGAGCGAAATTCGCGTGGAAATTCCGCCGTTCCCTCCGTTCCCTCCTTATTCGACACCGTCGGTTGAGCCGCCTATTGTCATCTACCGTGAACCCCAAAACAGGTTCATGATTACTGCAGGATCGCGCGGTCACAAGCCCGCATCCTTTGAAGATACACAAAGAAACGCCAATTGGTCGGCCAACATTGGTATTGGTTATGATTTTGATGGCGTAACTTTGAAGGTTCAGGATATCTACGGTCGGGCGGCCGACCTGCCGAATTTTAATCCCATTTCAACCATGGACACGGCGAATACTGTTCGCCTTGGTGCAGGGTTTTTGGATGACACGCTCACGTTTTGGGGTGGTCCTATCACCACCACAAATGCATCAGCGTCATTCAGCGTTGGCGCTGAGCTCAAGAGAGAGTTCGACTATGTCGGACCGACCGAGCTCACGCTGAATACCGATCTATGGAATAAAGCGTATGTAACCGGAAGTGTTACGCCACTTCGCTGGAAGTTTGACAAGCACTGGGTCGGTTTGCGCGGCGCAACCTATGCGCATCTCGTTGCACCGTCTCTATACTTCATTCAATCTGGACTCGGCCTTGGAGCGCAATTCGAAAACGGTCCGCTTACGTTGAATGTGTTTGCTGACTATGCGCTCGGCGGCACAAAATATGCAGATGGCAAAGAAGTAAGCGGTGCGCTCTATAGCGGCCTGCAAGTTACTCTCCGGCCTGTGAAGGGGGAAAACAAATAATATGATGTGCGCCAATTCGTCTAAGGCAATGAAGATTTGCATTGTTTGTGTCATGCTTGTTCTCGCCGCCTGTGCGACGAATATGAAAGCGCCTGTTGACCCGCCGGTCCAGGTAAACGTAACGACGAATATTGGCGCACTGCCGACGTATGGAACGGCAACAGGATCAGCGCCGGTGTATTTTCCGCCGCAAGGTCAACTGCCGCAGCAGGGTGTTATTGTTAACACCAATCCGCCAAGTGGTGGCTACCAGCCCCCCGTATATCAACAGCCGGTAGGCCAGCCACCTATCTACCAGCCGCCGGTATCTCTACCGACGATCGCACCCACGATTACGCCACCAGCCGCAATTCCCACGCCAGCTGCTGGGGTCTATGCGACTGTTACCGAGATTGTGAGCGGAAATAATCGTTTCGCTCGCGTCGTGTATGACACATACAACAAACTGACACGGATCAACCTTCCTTTTGGATGGCTCGGCGCTACTCTTGTGCCCTACGACGAAACGTTCACCGGCTTCCTTGAAGCTTGGAGTGGCGTTACGGTTCGTGGCGCGCAAGAAACGAATGCTGTGCAGTTGATCGTGATGTACGATATCACTGTGATTCCGGTGAACTCCACGAACGGGAGTTTCTATCACGTGCAGGCTTCTGTTCCGCAAGGACAGATTCCAGCCACTACCATACCTCGTGTGTGGTTTGCGACCAGAATCAACAACGCCCGCGCTGTCAACACGCCGGGACGGATTCAAGTAATTACGGATCCCACGGATCCAAATAAAGAAACTTTTAGATTCTAAAGGTTATATCAAGTTTAAAAGCTGCAG
>JACQRZ010000052.1 GCA_016206235.1 Candidatus Uhrbacteria bacterium | reverse complement strand
TTTATCCGCAGCTCTTTTGCGCCGTCAAAGCCAGAGATATACGCCTTTACGTGCTTTTTCATAATATCAAAGTGTTTGCTGCCCATCAATAATTTTTCAAAGAGATCAGCATGCTCGGCAAGAACACGCATCTTCTCGGTGGGCGTTGGCTCGTACTCAGCGAACAGCCATGGATTTCCAAAAATGCCTCTACCAATCATAACACCATCAACGCCATACTCTTCACACTTCTTGCGCGCCTCAGCCAGTGAAGCAACGTCTCCGTTGCCAAGCACGATCGGACGATTGTCCGAAGAATCAAAAGCGCGGACGAGCTCCACGCTTGCAGTAATCGCGTCCCAGTGCGCTGGCACATCCGACATTTCTTTTCGAGTCCTGCCATGAATGGTAAGCGCTGAAATCCCTGCGTCGAGAAGATACGGCAGCCACTCCTGCAATGTATTACGAGTATACCCAATGCGCGTTTTCACCGATACCGGCACATCCGCTGCCCCTCGAATGGTAGCGCGGATAATCTCTTGCGCGAGTTCCGGATTTTTGATAAGCGCTGCGCCTGCTCCTTGTTTTTCCACAGCGCGATCCGGGCAGCCCATATTGATATCAATGCCGTCAAAACCAAGTTCTTGAATAAGCAGGGCTGTTTTGTAGAAATGCTCAGGCGTTGCGCCAAAAATTTGGGCAACAATCGGCCGCTGCGACTCATCATACATAAAATCAACCAGCAGCTTCTCTCGGCCATTCGAACATAAGCCATCGCACGAGACAAACTCAGTCCACATCACATCGGGCTTACCATACTTGGCGATAATATGCCGAAACGCCGCATCAGTAACATTTGCCATGGGCGCCAGCGCCAGTATGGGTGTCTTCAATTGTTTCCAAAATCCTTTTCGCATAAACGTATCTAACGGCACGAGTGTATCAAAAAGTGCCCAAAATGAAAAGAGAGGAGCAACGGGTGCTCCTCACGACTGAAATGGCTTGCATACGCGAGCCTTCATCTTCCATACGATAAGCTGCGCGCGCTGAAGAAGTGGCACCTTGTTCAGTGACCACGACATGTCGCACGCAACATTTTCAAGGAGCGAATAGTCGTACGAGAACTTCGAAATCTGAAGCTCTGGCTCGAGCTTGATTTGCTTTCTCGACTTTTCCCTTACTTTTTTTACCCATTGCCACGCTTGGTAGTACAGTGAATCCTCATTTTCAAGTGAGCTCCATATACCTGAAATACTGCCGAGCGGACCAATGAAAGCTCTGAAGTTATAACGCCATGGCACTACTCCGCAGACGACTGAAAAAACTACCATACTAACAATACCAAGACACCATCGGATAGGTATCCACGCACCGATCACGAACGGCTGGATCAAAAAAACAATGACCCAGCGCGAGCGGTATTCACACTCATCTTTCGCGGGCTTTGAAAACCAAATCCTCATCCAGCGCCTCTTCCACGAGGGCGGCTCCGCGGCAAATACGCCTTCGGGAACAGTCCACGCAACATACGCCTCACCGACGCGCAGTCGAACTGACATATGGAAAAGGCCGTCCTCACGGAATCCCCCGGATCGTCCCAGCCAATGAAAGATGCCAAATCTGTCTGCATTTGCCTCATCAAGATCATAGTCTCGATTCCATACCACTGTCGCTGCGATCCGATATTCCCCCGCGCATCGCATTTGCATGTAGGCCATGCCCTGTTCCAAAGGAAGGATCTTTGCTTCAACAACACTATACATCGCTCCAAACTCATGTTGTAAAGACTTTAAGGCAACGACGATAAGCACATGGGGATGCAGAGCATCTTGCTCTTTGAGCGTAGCAAGCAGCGTCCGATCAACGCACCAGCGCAACGCAAGCGTCGGTTCTTGCGGGCTGCTCGTGACAAACAGCGTCAGGGTACCTGACAGCCCTTTTGGCGCCTCCGGCTCTACTGATTGATCCTGCAGAACAGCCGAAACGCTAATCTTTTTACTTTTCAGCGAGTCGAGCTTACGCAAAATTTTTCGTTCCTTGCGGCTTGGCTTTTTGCTCATGGAAGCTCCTCCAAGTTGTAAAGGAATATAAAAACACTACTCCTTTGCAGAGTAAAGTCAACTAGTAGTGTAAGATTTTTTGAGCTACTCCTCCTGCTGGTCCAGCACTAACTAGAGAGTTAGTGCTCGGACTCGTCGGATTTTTTAAATGACACTTTTACGATTGGATCATATGAGTTGTTGTAGGAATCGCGCACTTTGATAATCTCCCCTTTTGCAAGCTGATCGAGCACCATCATGCTCATGCGCTCTTGTTCTGCCTTGAGTCCGTCTTTGAGGTCATCGAGCTTATCAAGTTCACGAGAAAATTCGCTCTTAATCTTTTGCTCAATGATTTTTTTCTTTTCGCGCAAAGCCGCAAGTTGATCGGTTACATCTTGGTAGTCAGAAGCCTTGTCGAGCGCTTCTGTGTACATTTTACGTATTTCCCGTTGCTGTTTTTTAATGTCTTGAATCGTGAAAAAAACATCTTGAATGCTCGCCATACGAGATAGAGTGTTAAGAATATTGTTCTACAATACCCTATTTCTTTCTTCTTCACAATGGCACGACGTGCACCGATGTTTTGTCTGGAAAGCTCACTGCTTTTGATTTGGTAGATGCGTTGCATAATACGCTAGTGAAGCTCGGAAGGCATGTCGCTATTTGAAATAACTAATGCCTCGACTTCGAGCGTGTTATGCATAGGTGTTTTGAAGTATATCTCCAAGCGCCTGTTTTGCGCGTCGAAGGTTGGTCTTTACCGTGTTAAGAGGAATTGCGAGAGCATCGGCAAGACATGCCACACGATACAGCGCCCCAGCTTCTTCAAAAAGATGTGTTGCACCGGGAAGATTCAGTGTTATCTTTACCTCAGTATCTGTTTCAGTGGTATCTACCCGCGGAACCCAAAGTCCGTTTCTCTGATCTAAAAGCGCAGGCCGAACTTCGGGCCAATCCCACAAATTTTCTTTTAGTAACTCGCGTACAAGGTCGCGCTATGTCCATATAGGCAACTGTAGCGAGTGATTAGTTCTTAGTTGTTCGTGATTAGTATTGTGACAGCTGCCCTCTCACGACCAGAGACGAGCTTTCACCCCTTTCACGAGTGTCTGACTCATCAACTGAGTATCTTCGCAATCGTTCTTGGTTCTCCCAAAAAAGCATTGACATGGAGAGGGCAGCTGTCAGAAAAGGAATGTATCCTTGTCATTAAAAAAACGATTACATTTCAAAAATGTTTCAACTTTCTTGACATGTGTACGATCGTACACTATACTTATTTTAGCTTATAGCTTTTAGCTGTCAGCTTTCAGAAATAAGTAACTCACGCGTATGCAGAAATATCTTCAAAAAATAAAAGTTTTTTACCACGACCGCAAGCGCATGCCAAGCTATGGAGAGATGGCAAAACTCCTCGGATTTAAGTCAAAAACAGCTGCGGTACGTCTTGTGGATAAAATGGTTGAAGCCGGACTTATTGAAAAGGACAGCAAAGGAAAACTCATACCGCTCGACAATCTGATTCAATCGCTCCGCGTCTTAGGAACAGTCGAAGCAGGGTTTCCCTCTCCTGCAGAAGAAGAAACAGCTGACACCATGAGTCTTGATGAATTTTTGGTCGAAAAAAAAGAAGCCACATTCATGCTCAAAGTGAAGGGCGATTCCATGATTGAGGCTGGTATCTTTTCTGGCGACATGGTGCTTGTGGAGCGAGGTCGCCAAGCATGTGAAGGAGATATTGTGATTGCTGAAGTTGATCACGCATGGACTATGAAATATCTCCAAAAAAAGAATGGCAAGCCAGTACTCGTACCTGGCAATAAAGATTATCCGATCATCGTCCCTCAAGAAGAACTCAAAATCGCCGCAGTCGTCACAGCAGTCATTAGAAAATACTAAGCTAGAAGCTCAAACCTAGAACCTAACACCTAAAAATATGACCAAAGCCATTCTCCACATCGACGGCGACGCCTTTTTTGCCTCGTGCGAACAAGCGCGCGACCCCGCCTTGGCGGGGCGGCCGGTGATCACGGGCAAAGAACGTGGTATTGCAAGCTCACTCAGCTATGAGGCAAAAGCGCGCGGAGTAAAACGTGGCATGCCACTTTGGGAGATACGAAAAATCTGTCCCGAGGCGGTTATTCTGCCTTCTGATTACCAAACCTATAGCATAATCTCTCAACGCTTTTTCTCAATCGTCAAGCGCTATGCATCAGTTGTGGAAGAGTATAGCATTGATGAATGCTTTGCTGATATCACCGGGCTTGCCCCGTTAGAAGTAGCCGCGCCGCTGTCTTCTAGACTCGTCCCAGAGGGACGAGCGCGACTTCTAACGGGGCGAGATGCTGGCTATGCAATAATTATGGAACAACTTCAGCGCGATCTCTACCGCCAACTTGGGGTAAGTTTTTCCCTTGGCCTTGGACCAACAAAAGTGCTTGCAAAAGTCGGATCAAAATGGAAAAAGCCAGCCGGCCGAACAATCATTCAGGTTACCGCTATTGAAGAGTATCTTCGTGATCTTCCGCTTGAAAACGTATGGGGTATTGGTCGGCAGACATCGGCGCACCTGTCGCGGTATGGCATTGCTACTGCCTACGAATTTACGCAACTTTCCAGCGAATGGGTCATGAATAACCTTTCAAAGCCATTTGTTGAAATTTGGCAGGAGTTGAACGGTATTTCAGTGCTCCCGCTTGAAACGGCAGAGCGCAAAAATACGCATTCGATTCAAAAAATGAAAACATTTTCGCCCTCCTCATCAGACAAAGGATTTCTTTTTTCGCAACTTTCTAAAAATATCGAGAATGCCTGCATGAAAGCCAGAAAATACCGTATTGCGCCACGCGAAGCGACATTTTTTCTTCGCACCCATGACTTTCGTGATATTGGCATTCGTGTTTCGTTTTCACGCGCAACAGTATTTCCCAATAAAATTATTACTCTTTGCGAAAATATTTTTGGCGAACTCTACAATCCTCGAATGGTCTACCGCTCAACGGGTGTTGTGCTCTCAAAACTCACCAGCGACATATCCGCGCAACTCGACCTTTTTGGAACACATCTTGAGATAGAAAAAATGACTCGCCTCTATCATGGTATTGATATACTCCGAAAAAAGTATGGCAAATACACTGTCCATCTTGGCTCGAGCACCCCCGCCCTCCACCGCCCCACCCACACCCACGAAGACGTATATGAACGCAATTGCGTACCGGCACGCACACATTCACTACTGAACGGAGAATCGTTCCGTAGAAGACTTGCCATACCAATGCTCTTTGGCAATGGAACACTTTAGTAGTAAGTTGTAAGTTTAAAGTTTTAATTACAACCTACAACTGAAAACTTACAATCGAGAACTTAAAAATCATCCGGAGGATGATTTTTTTGTAAGACCTCTCTTTTCATACTCGTCGATAATCAGAGGATTGACCTCTTACTTGTCTGGTATGAAAGTCGGTAACGTGGACCCTGATTACGTTACGTTTTATGGTACATCAAAAAATCGTCTTTTGGAGCAACTGGAAAAATCCGAGAAGCATTCAAAAAACATTCATCGTTTAAAGGAATAGCAATTAATTACTGGGATCCTTTTTTGGAGCTCGAGTGAAACAACAGAGTTATCATCCCTAAGACGAAAAGTAATGTTGATGTTGTTGCCGACACAATGCAGTAAAGACACCATGCCTTCAATAAAACGGCTTGCACAAAGATAAACCAAAGCGATGCACAAAATCCAAGAGGCGTGAGTCGTGCCGCAAGAAGCGCAAGCGATGTCTTCTTGGTATCAATATATGCAACCAAAAGGATGCACAGCGCGAGATAATACAATGCGCCAAGAAGCGCAACGGATATTGGACCAATCGTAGAGTAGGGGCTACGCGTTACGACATCGCATCCTTGAAAAATCGTACACGGCAATGGCGTACTGAGGTAATGGTGCGCTACTAAATATGCTGCATCACCAAAGCCGATAATGCTCACAATAAGGCTCAAGATTGGCACGTAATTCATATGCTACTCCCCGCTTGCCTCATTGATACTATTTTTCAAGCCGTCATACCCCTGCGGTTGGTCGAGTTTTTTACCATTGAGAAAAAAGGTTGGTGTTGCATTTACACTCGCCTTATCCGCACTCTTCACATCTGAATCGATCTTTGCTTGGACTTGAGACGATGCCATATCTTGAGAGAACTTCTCAACATTCAGCTGAAGCGATTTTGCATACTCGTCAAATGTTGGTTTTGGATCGCCAAGCGGCGACCATTCAGATTGTTTTTCAAAAAGCATGTCGTGCATTTCCCAAAACTTTCCCTGAACGCCTGCTGCTTCAGCTGCCCGTGATGCAGATTCTGCATTTTTATGAGTGCTTTTGAGCGGATAATGACGATACACGATTTTCACGCGTCCACCCATTTCATAGGCGACCTTCCTTACAACAGGATGGTATGCAGCACATGCGGGACACTGGAAATCGCTATATTCAACAAGCGTCAGTTTTGCATCTCTGTTCCCCTTCATCCAGTCTTTTTCATCCACTCGTGACGTATCAATTGAACGCTTTTCACTGGACTCTCCACTCTTTTTCGTTGAGCTTACAGCTGCCCATACAATACCACCCAGCACGACAATAATACATGTCCAAAGAAGCACTCGCTGTGCCGTTCGCTCATTTGATTGTTTTTCTTTTTTTGTTGAACTCATAGTGCATACTTCTACTCGTTAGTACTAAAGAGTATGCCATGAATTCGCTGAAAAATCAAGACCGAGCCTTGATCGCACTCGGTGAAATTGGGGCAAACCACTCGCGCGGCGAAGTTCCCCATCCTGCAAGAAGCAGTAACGCAAGTGGAGCGCCCCAATTTGTCCAGCGCTCGATAAAATCCCACACCGGCTCACCGACCACCATACGAATAAGTGCGGTCCAAAATCCCCAGATAGCTGCCCAAAGATACACCGCTCGTATCGGCTTGACTAAAACGATACACGCAACAACAAGATCCATAAGACCGATAAGGAAGAGGAGCTGAACCGCTGTCGTCGCATCAACTCCAAGAAGCTGTTCGATCCAGCCGAGCCATGCTTTCTTGCCTTGAATGGCAAATACCCCATGACCGATAAATTCACCCGCAACAGCTATACGTAACATTAATTGTACGAATGAAGAATCATTCATAATATTCATTCTTTAATAACAAATGAGTTAACGTTCTTGAATACAAAGCATAGGAAATCTTTCACGGAGACGTTCTGTGAGCGCTGGTGCAGAAAAACCAATCTCTCGAGGAAGTAAAGGATCAAGTGTTCTTCTAAAACTGGTATTTTGGATATAATATTTTTCGCCTTCCTTCAGATAGCTGACCATTTCCTCGAAATCAGTTACAGTATGAACTCCAGGAAAAATGGTTGTGCGAAATTCATGCGGCACTCCAGATTCTTGGATGATGCAGAATGTCTCACGCACATTTGCTATTGTTTTCTCATTTCCAAATTTTATTACCTGAAGGTATTTTGACCATGGAGCTTTCAAGTCCATTGCTATATAATCAAGCAGATTCTCCTCTAAGAGATGCTCTATAGTGTGCGGCTGAATACCATTGGTATCGAGCTTCACATCAAAGCCATGTTTCTTCACTTTTTGAATAAACTCTTTCAGATCGCTCTGCATCGTTGGTTCGCCGCCGGTAATACACACGCCGCCAATAATAGTGGCGTGCTTTTTTAGATAATCAAGAACCTCGTCTTGTGAAACTGTTGACTGCTTTGGAAATGGAATAAGGTCGGGATTGTGGCAGTAGGAACATCGAAAAAGACATCCGCCTGTAAATACAATGGAGCAGATATGATCAGGAAAATCGATTAAACTTAGTTTTTGGAATCCTCCGATTTTCATCTTGTTAGAGATTACGCTTCTATCTGAACGGTTACAGGACACTTTTCACTTATGCTCTCTTGAGAATCTTTGCGAATACCATATCCTTTTTCAACTATATATTCTAAGCGATCTTTATATTCGCTTTGCTTGCCTTTATGCCATTGATCAACGGGACGGTAGTACCCGACAATGCGCGACCATACTTCGCACGGTTTGCCACACGTTCCACACTCAAAATTCTCCCCCTGAATATATCCGTGTGACGGACAAATGCTAAATGTAGGAGTAACGGTGAAGTACGGCAAACGATAGTTTTCTGCAACTTTCTTCACAAATTCGCGACACGTTTTCCAATCCTTCACTCGCTCTCCTAAAAAGAGATGAAGAACGGTGCCGCCGGTATAGCGCGTTTGCAGCTCATCTTGATGATCAAGCGCTGCCAAAGGATCATCCGTATAGCATACTGGTAGATGCGTTGAATTCGTATAATACGGGGCTTCGGGGATGCCAGCTTGGATAATGCCAGGGAATCGCATCTGATCTTCTTTTGGCAGACGAAATGCAACTCCTTCAGCAGGCGTTGCCTCGAGATTAAAAAGATGCCCTGTTTCTTCCTGGTAGTCAACGAGTTTTTTGCGCATAAAATCCAACATCTCAAGCGCAAACATTTTGCCGGCAGGTGTTGAAATATCTTCGCCCAAAAAATTAAGACATGCTTCATTGGTACCATTCAAACCAATGGTGGAAAAATGGTTATTTAAGGTCCCAAGGTATCGCTTCGTGAATGGCAACAATCCTTGCTCAATGTTTTTCTCAACGACTTTCCGTTTCATCTCGAGCGATTCCTTTGCCAAATCCATCAACGTTCCAAGCCGCTTCCAAAATTCCTCTTTTGTTTTTGAGAGATACGCGATACGCGGCATATTAATGGTAACAACGCCAACGCTTCCAGTCATTTCCGCAGAGCCAAACAACCCTCCGCCACGCACGCGTAACTCGCGCAAATCAAGTTGCAGCCGGCAGCACATACTGCGTACGTCTGAAGGATTAAGATCGGAATTGATGAAGTTTTGGAAGTACGGAATCCCATATTTCGCAGTCATCTCAAAAAGCAACTGCACATTTTCATTTTCCCAGTCAAAATCCTTCGTGATGTTATACGTTGGAATAGGAAAGGTAAAAATTCTGCCATTGTAATCCCCTTCATTCATAACCTCTAGAAAGACTTTATTCATTAAATCCATCTCTTTTTGGCACTCGCCATATGTAAACGACTGCTCAACGCCTCCGATTATAGGCCGTTTGTCGCGCATATCGGTTGGACACACCCAGTCGAGCGTAATATTGGTAAACGGGGTCTGCGTACCCCACCGTGATGGGACATTGAGATTAAAAACAAACTGCTGAACGCACTGCTTTACCTGCTTGTACTCCATAACGTCCTTCTTGATAAACGGTGCGAGGTACGTATCAAACGATGAAAAGGCTTGAGCGCCAGCCCATTCATTTTGCAGCGTTCCTAAAAAATTCACCATCTGCGCGACGGCTGTTTCCAAGTGCTTCGGCGGTGCTGATGAGACTTTGCCGGGAACACCGTTCAAGCCTTCTTCAAGAAGTTGCCGTATGCTCCAACCAGCGCAGTAGCCAGAAAACATGCTGAGATCATGGATATGAAAATCTCCTTCGCGATGCGCATCGCTTATTTCTTTGGAATACACGTAGTTGAGCCAATAATTGGCAACGAGCTTGCCAGAAGTGTTGAGTATCATTCCACCAAGTGAATAGCCCTGATTTGCATTCTCGTTCACGCGCCAATCCGACTGGCGCAAATACTCATCCATGGTTTTTGCGACATCAACAACAACGCTGTTTACGGCACGAATCTGAGCGTGTTTTTCTCGATACACGATATAAGAGCGCGCGGTTTTGTAATGTCCGGCATTAAGCAACGCAAATTCGACGATATCTTGTATGTCTTCAATGGAAATCTCGTTTTGGAACTTTTTTGACTTTGCAATATAGTGGCTTACTCCTGCGGAAATTTTTCGAACATCAGCAAGAGGAAACTCGTTTGTTGCCTCGCAAGCCTTTACAAGAGCGCTATAAATACGGTCTTTATCAAACACGACCTTTGAACCATCGCGTTTAATGACAACGGGTGTTGGCATAGGGATCAATAATTAAGAATAAAAAAAAAGTAAAGAAAAAAATGTTCACCATCTTCTGGTGAATTGTGCGGTGTTATCGAATTGACGTTATCCAAGGCTATGTGGTGTTCAGTGGAATTCTATTGCGACAAACTTTTTTGCCGCACACAAAAGGCATTAACTTGGAGGCTTTCACTGTTGTAAACTCATGACACCGCTTGCACTTGATCTCAATCTCACTCTCAAGCAACATGCCTTTGAACAGCAACTTCTGGCAATTCGAGCATCGATATTCGTTGTAGGTTACGTTCATCGCGGTGATCTTAGTCACTCATGTATAGTCAGTGTATCATTCGCGAGTATGGTTAGCAAACAAGAGAAGAGCGTTCATTTACGCGCCATTTTCTATCTTATCCACACGTATTCTCTGTACGTAAAGAGGGCGCGTTAGTGCGCCCTCTTTTGCTTTTTTTCGCCCTTTTTATTGTGCCGTTACAAGCGTGCGATTCAAGGGTTTCTGAATAGCTAATACTCGATCATAAAAGTTCCGTCTGAAAAAATAGGCTGTCTCATCGGTTCCTTCTGCCTCTTCATCGAAACTCTCAAAATCAAGTTTCTTTTCCTTGTCAAGAAGTTTGCGGAAACTATTTGCTTCGCTCTTAAAGAGCGACTCTCGCTTAATTTTCAGCGTCTCATCAGCTCGTGTTGTCATATCAGTGATCGCGTCGATCAACTCAAATGCTTTTTTGAACGTATCGCCCTTAAGAGGAGTAGCGCTCAGTTTTTTCAGCTCATCAATCTTGCTCTTTAAAACCACATTAATATCTGTTAATTCTTTGGTCTTAACATCTCCAAGCGATTTCTTTGTTTTAGCGCTCTTTAATCGCGTGGTATAGGTTGCGGCCTTTTGCGTTGCTCCGATGGTAAATGTCTTTACGCCTAAGAGGAGATTAAGATCGTCGGCGTTATCGTAGATAGCCATCAATGGCTCGTAAATCTGATTTTCGATAAAATCATCAACTTCTACCTCTCCAATATCGGCTGTTTTGAGGCGAGCTATATCATTTTTCACGCTCTCTAAAACGGTTTTCATCTCTTTGGCAATCTCAGGATACTGCACACGAGTTGCAATGGTTGTCGCGCTCTTTATGCGAAGTTCTGCACCTCGAACACGTCGTTCAATCTGGGGTAAAATAAGGGGAAGAACGGGCAATGACTCAAGGTATGAGCGATAGGGCTCAATATCATCCAGGAGCACTGCAAGCTCATCTTTGAGAGCAGATGCGTCATCGTAATCCGTGGCTTTTAGGAGTGTAGTAATAGATGTCTTTACATCTTGAAGAGTTTTCTCAAGATTTTCAGGAATGCTCAGTTTTTTTGTCTTTGCACGGTCGATAAGTTGTTGTGCGCGATTCACATGAACAAGCAACTCGCGCGTATGTTTCTTGAGTTCAGAAAGTGCTTTTTGTTGCGTCTCTTCGTCACGAACGACATCATTCTTTACCTTCTTTTCTTTCAGAATATCTTCTTTGAGATAATTCAGGGTCGTAATACTTCCTTGTGCAAGATCAAGCACATCCCAGGCAGTCACATCCATGACAATCGCCTGTAATCCTGCTCGGATGGTTTCTATCTTTGATACAGCACTTTCATCTTTAGCATTAATAAAAAATGTTTCAAGCGATTTTAATTTCTCAAGATGCTCATTTTTCATCTTTTCTACTTTCTTTTCGTCTTCTTTGGTAAATTTCTTATCTTCTTTGACTGGACATGTCTCGCCTTCACCAACAGTACTTCCATCTGAACAGGTTTTAATCTTTACCGGTGTTGGACATGTGGTGCCCACAGGAACAACCTTGCCATCAGGACAGGTCATTGTTTTTTGCTCAGTGGTTACTGCAGGACACTCGGTATACCTTGTTTTATAAAAATTCTCTCCATCAGGACAGGTCATCGAACCGGCAGGTGGCGTCTTATAACATTTTCTCTCACTGCACCATCCGGATGTCATGGAACTCGACTCTGATTCACACCAATACTTTCCTTTTGCGGCACATTCCGATTTTGTGCATGGATTCATCTGGCAGGAATACGATGATGTTCCTGATGCTGACTTCCATTCACACCAATAAAGACTGTTTTTTGTACAGGTATCTTGCGTTGAAGGCATCGGCGGGCAGTAGTTATTTTCCATCTTTGTCCAGCAATACGAGCTCATTGAGCATGACTCGCCTGCCATTTTACACTTCATCATGCCTTCATAATTCGGACACCATACGCCTTTGTACTTCGTACAAGCACTCTCAGTATCAGGCCATGACCACGTTGTTGTGTCACCACATGATCCGCCCCACGTGCACCAGCCACTCATACTTCCGCTACTTGGCTGGCACCACTTGCCCTTTTGTTCCGTACAGGTAGACTCATCATTTGCCGGACACGTGGTTGTTTTATACGTACAATATGAACTTGTTTCGGTATATCCCTTACACCACCTATGGCTTGCGGTCTCACATGCTTCCTTTGTTTTGTGTTTATAGGGATCGTTCTGCTCTTGTGAAGGACAGCTCGTGCCAGTGTGGCAATACTGTTTACCGCTACTATCCCAACACTTCATCTGGCCTGTGGCACAACTTGCTGGACACGTCGTGCCGCTATAACAATAATCTGCTCCATTTTCAGTACATTTAATCATTCCCGTGCCACAACTCATGGGACACGAGGTGCCAGTATGGCAATATTCTTTTCCATTATCCCAGCATCGTATTTGACCAGAAGTACAATTCATGGGACATGATGTTGCGCAGTATTCACTGCCTGACTCGCTCTTACATTTCATCATGCCAGATCCACAACTCATGGGACACGAAGTTCCAGTATGACAAAATTGCTTGCCGGAACTATCCCAACACTTCATCTGGCCTTCGGTACAAGCCGCGGGACATGTTGTGCCGTTATAGCAGTAATCACCGCCGTTTTCAGTACATTTAATCATTCCTGAACCACAATTCATAGGACAGGTGGTGCCGGTATGGCAGTACTCCTTGCCATTATCCCAACAACTCATCTGACCAGATTGACAGATTAGAGGGCACGAACTTGACGTTTGGGTACACCACCCACCGCCAGACGATGTTTTGCACCACTTAAATTGCGCTGCGCTGCACGTAGCCTCGGTAGTGAAGCTTCCTGGCATTGCTTCAGATGCCAATGCAACTGGCGCAAAAAGAAAAAAAGCCAGCATACCCACGACAGGCAGAGCTTTTCGTATCATTGTAACCATAACAAAAATTTACGACTTAACTTGGACTTAACTTGTCAATACATAGTATATCACACTATAACAATGGTCTGGGTTGATAACTTAAAAACACACATTCTTCTTATTTTGCAAGCTCCTGATCAATAATATCGCTATAGACATCTTTGGGATACGCACCCACAACGGGAATTGAATTAATGAAGAATGTTGGCGTTCCCTCGAGTTTCAACTTGCCTGAATCCATCAAATCTTTAAGGATATTGCCCTGATACTTCCCTTGCGCCATGCACGAGTTGTATTGAGAAAGGTTGAGCTGGAGCTCTCGCGCGTTGTCTGAAAGCGCGCTTTCAGAAAGCTTTTCTTGGTTTTTAAAAATCAGGTTGTACATTTTGAAAAACTTGTCAGTTCCTTGTTCGCCAGCGCACATGGCTGCTTGTGCTGCGGGGAGTGCCGCAGGATGAATACGCACCAATGGCAAATGGCGAAATTCAAAACGCACTGACGTATCGCTATATTCATTGATAAGTTCGCCTACCACTGGAGCGGCTTGCTTGCTGTAAGGACACTGAAAATCAAAAAACTGTACAACGGTTACTTTGGCATTTTTTGGACCGACCGCTACTGCCTGGGGGCTGCTGATGCTTTGCGCCTGAACTGGAGGCAGTGCTGGCTCCTTTTTAATGGCGCGAGGAAGTTTTTCGTCTTTAATCAAAAGAAATAAAAACAATACTCCTGAAAAGATGATAATAAACGTGAAAAATAACCAAAATTTCCGCATTGCGTTGCGATATGATGTAACTATATTCGTAGTATATCAAAATCAACGCATACACAAAAACGACCCGCCATATACACGGGCCGTTCTTTTGCGCCAGAGGCGGATGTTCAATCCCTTAGTTCATCGCCTATCTGCTCACGCGGGCAAAAAGTATGAACATGGCGGTAAAGAGAGCACCCATCACAATCGGCGCTATCAAAGAGATGTAATTCTTTTTTCCTGGACGGAACCCTCGTAACAGCAACGAATTACTCACAACCGATACCGAACTAAACGCCATCGCGAGTCCGGCGAGCTCGGGTTTCAGAATAATGCCCAGTCCGGCAAAAACACGTGCAGCGATAGGAATACCAATGACATTGTAGAAAAGCGCAAAGAACATATTCTGCTTCACTTTCTGAAGCGTTTCTCTGCTCAATTGGATGGCAGACAAGACATCGATGAGATCATTTTTCATCATCACAATACCGCCCGTTTCCATTGCTACATCGGTTCCGCTGCCCATCGCAATACCAAGATCAGCCTGCGCAAGCGCCGGTGCATCATTGATGCCATCCCCAACCATGGCGACTTTCAATCCCTGTCCTTGCAGCTTTCTTACCTCCTCGGCCTTTTGTTCAGGCACTACCTCTGCCAAGACCTTGGTAATTCCGAGTTGTTTGGCAATTGCTGCAGCTGTTCGCTGGTTATCACCCGTAATCATATATACCGTAAGTCCCATTTTTTCAAGACGCCTCACGGCTGATGCCGATGTTTCCTTCACGGTATCGGCTACAGCGATAATACCGAGGATTTCTTTCTCTGAAGAAAGAATCATCGCCGTTTTGCCTGCCTCTTCAAAGACTCTCATCTGAGAATCAGCAGGTGTAAGTTCAAGATGAACAATATCTTGGATAAGTCTACGATTACCAAAGTAATATACCGCACCGTTGAATGTCCCTTTCACGCCATGACCAGGAATCGCGTTAAAATCTCCAATATCATGAAACTGCACTCCCTCCTTCTGAGCATAGGCACAGATACTTTCGGCAAGTGAATGTTCGGATTTCTTCTCAAGACTTGTGGCAATCTCGAGTACTCGTTTTTCATCTTCCTTTCCAAGAGACACAACATCTGTTACTTCTGGCTTTCCTTTGGTAAGTGTACCTGTTTTATCAAAAACGATTGCTTGAATCGAACATGCTGCTTCAAGCGGCTCACCGCCTTTAATCAAGATGCCGTTTTCAGCTCCCTTCCCTGTGGCAACCATAATGGCAGTTGGCGTTGCAAGTCCAAGCGCGCACGGACACGCAATAACAAGCACTGCGGTAAATGCCATAAGCGCAAAGCTCAATGACGCCTGTAAGACAACGAACCAAACGAACAATGAGAGAAGCGCAATACCAATAACCAATGGCACAAACCACGCCGAGATGCGATCGGCAAACGACTGAATAGGAGCGCGAGACCCTTGGGCTTCTTCAACTATTCGTATAATTTGCGCGAGGGCTGTTTCTGAGCCCACTTTTGTCGCACGAAATTCAAAACTGCCGGTCTTATTCAACGTCGCGCCAATCACCGCATCACCTTCCTTCTTTTCAACGGGAATACTCTCTCCAGTAATCATAGATTCATCGACTGATGAATAGCCTTGCGTAATAACACCATCGACTGGAATCTTTTCGCCAGGTCGGACAACAAGCCGGTCGCCTTTGACAACCTGTTCGATCGGAATGTCTTCTTGCTTTCCATTTCGTATAATGCGAGCTGTTTTCGGCTGCAATCCCATGAGTTTTTTGATCGCGTCCGACGTTTGCCCCTTTGCCTTTGCTTCAAGCCATTTACCTAAAATAACGAAGGTGATTAGAAATGCGGCTGTCTCAAAATAGAGTTCAGGGACTTTCTCACCACCAAGCCCAATCACGCTTTTTTGCGTAAGAGCATAGTTCACAAAATTCACGACGCTGTAAAAATATGCTGCCGATGTTCCGATTGCAATAAGGCTATCCATGTTAAACATCTTCATTCGCAAGCTCGACCACATGCCCAGATAGAATCGCCGCCCAATAATAAACTGCACTGGCGTTGCCAATACAAACGAAATAATGCCAATCCACGGCATAGTGGGCTCTTTGAACGGGAGCGCGACAAAATCTAACATCATGAAATAGATCATCGGAGCGCTGAGAACGAAGCTGATGATGAATGCATTTCGGAGAGAGCGTATTTCTGCATGTCTGCGCTTTCTCTCTGCTTCAGGATCATCCTTGGCGATCTCGGCTTGATATCCTGCTTTTTTGATTTTCTCGATAATGTCGTTCTCTGTTACCAAAGTGGGGTCAAAGGTTGCATGCGCTTTTTCTGCGGCAAAATTAACATGGATTTCCTCGATGCCGGAAAGCTTCTTTACGGATCGCTCAATAATTGCCGCGCAGGATGCGCAGTGCATTCCCTGCACCGAAAATGTTGTACGCTGAAGTGATGAGGGCATAGGGTTACGTGATTGTTTCAATATGCTCAATCGTGTACGTACTGACATTCCGGATATCTGCCACGACCTTTTCAAGTGATTCGTTTGTATCATGTTCCAGGGTAAGCATCCCCTTTTCAACATCTACATCGCAAACCGAAATACCGGGTATATCGCTACAGATATCCTCAATAAGCACTCTGCACGACGCGCAATGCATTCCTTTAAGATTGATAATGCTTTTCATAGAATAACGTTATTATGATCCAGAATTTGGTACAACCGTAAATGCTGCTCCCGGAGTTGTCATTCCCATACTGCAGCTAAACGCAAAAGTTCCTACTTCTTGCGGAGTAAAGTCAATAACCGTTGTTCCGCTTGTTGAAAGATACTTCGTGATGCCTAGCTTGGGAGCTACGAGAACCTGAGCGCATCCTGCTGCACCTTTGCCGTCAATGCGCCATTCAACTGGGATCCCCTGCCGCACAACAAAGCGCGATGGCGCATACTGGTATCCCTTCACGTTCATTTCTACCACTTGTTTGCCATCGACGATAGGCGCTGCCGTGCCAAGCTGCCTGTTTTGGCTTTCTTGCGCAGGTCGTTGAACCAATGAGCGCACGTCAATCGACAATCCTGCTAGCGCCAAGCCGTTACTCACAGTGAAAAATCCAATGAGAACAACAAATACTCCGGAAAACTTTAGGAAATAACGCTGGAATGCGCCCTTAGCAAAACTTGAAATAGCGCCTACGGAGAGAAGTGCAGGAAGGGTGCCAAGCGAAAAGACAAACATCGTCAACGCGCCAGTTACCGCATCGCCCTTGCTTAAGACGTAGAGCTGCAGCGCCTGAGTAAAGCCGCAGGGCAAAAAGAACGTGGCAGCGCCTAAAAACACCGCGCTTATGTTTGTGTGCTTTCCGCTGCCTGCGTCATGAATCTTGTGCGCCAAAAACTTTGGCATCCTCAACTGGAATTGCTGCAATGCCGGAAAAATGTTCAAGAGACGAAAGCCAAGCAGGATCATGACGCAGCTGGCTACAACCATGATCACGCCAGTAAGAAATGGCGAAAGTGTAAAGACTGAACCAACCGCACCTATCAATCCTCCAAATACAGTGTAAGAAACGACTCTCCCTGCATTAAAATATGCATGCGGCTTGAATTTTTCCAAACCACTCAAATGCGGAAATTGTTTATTGTACTCGGCAGCCAATGTAAGCAAAAGGCCTCCCGACACGGCAATGCATGTCGACATCGCCGCCACAAGGCCGATAACAAATACAATGCCATAACTCATGGAATCGCTTATGCCGATATTTTCGGGAATGAGCTTAAATTCCTTGAAAATCATGTACAACCCAAAAATAATCATGAAAACAGTACCCATCTCCATGTAGTCTGTCTTCGTATTCTTCTGTTCAGGAACGCGGATAGTGGCCTTGACGCCCGGAGTTGTCACTTGATAGCCGTCATCCTTAACCGATTCGCGAAGCTCACTCATGTACGGAATTCGCGAACAGGTCAGTACTGCGTGGCCAGTCGCATGATTGACATCAACTTTCACAACTCCGGGAATTTTTTTCCATTTTCTTTCAATGAGAACCTCGCAGCTTTGGCATGTCATCCCTAGAATGTCTACTCCGACTTTTTTGATATCTTTGTCATCTTGTTTCATATTTTGTCATACAAAAAAACGCATAAATAAACCTACTTTCTATAGCAGAGAAAGAAAAGAATTTATGCGTACAATTTTGGATGGATGCGCCCGCGCCGAAATGCGCGAAGAAAGGCAATAAATGTTTGGGCGCGAGGATCGCCTCGCGAAGATGCGATGCGATATATGTTTCGAAAATACGTATTCGAGAGAAGAAAAAAACCAGTCCATACAACAAAACTCACGAGGGCAAGGAGAGGGGTTTGCGAATCAGGCGTTATAGCTGAAAACAATGACAGCCAGTGCGCCAAATGCTGGTCAAATGTCATGGGGCACATACCCACCATATCCATAGCATGGGGACATCCTATCATCGGACCCTCTGAAGATGCCACGACAACATTAGAACTCATTGCTATGGCAACGAAAAAAGAAGCGACGATGCTTGCAGCTATGCCTGTATATATTTTTCGTGTGTACCTCATATTCGGTTAGTATAGTGCATTTCAAAAATGTATCAAGCAAGCGGAAGGATGTAGGTGTTAGGTTATAGTCCGCCAGCTGGCGGATTAGGTTATAGGTTTGGATGGTATACTCAAATTCTTGCTTCCAGCACTCGAGCAGCGCTTGCTTTTCAAGTTCCTCCCCTGCTTTCCATTCGCTTGCGCCGAGATCCAAAATAATGGTTAATACGCATCTATGATCCACTCCGTCTCTTTTTGGACATACGATAAGCCACGCCTGATTAACTCCCTTGCATCATCAGCGTCAAACGCGTTTGCCGTTATTTGATTTCCAAATGATGAACTAGACATTGGCGTTAACCATAAATTTTTTCTTTATGAGCTCATAGATTGTTTCCCACGATTGCAACTCCAGAAACTCTTGCACAGTAACCCACCGAAATTCGTCATGTTCATAACTTAAGGAAACGTCTTGATCATTGATAGCTCCTGCCCAACCCAAAGTAATCCACTGTGTTTCGCCGTTGATGTGAGATACCACATGAAAAAGTACCAACGATGGACACGAGATTCCTGCCTCTTCTTTTACCTCACGCGTCATCGCTGTTTTTGGATCTTCCCCAAATTCACAAGCGCCTCCTGGCATGTCCCAGCACAACGGATGAGAAGGCGCTGTCTCCGTACGGCGAATCGCCAGAATTTTTCCCTCGCTATTAGTAATGAGCGCTTTTTGAGTAATTTTTTGAATCATACACATATTCATTATATAACCTCAGCCTGATAACAACTTCCGCAATAAACTGTCTCTGGCCTATCAGGCGCGTAGGTGGTTTCGAACTCGTTTGCGCATCCCGACTTCATGCAAGTGCGGTGGTAGAGTGTACGCGGGTTGCGATGTGCGATGCGTTCTGCGAATCTGCAATCAGGACAGAGTCGCGGGAGAGGAATAGTACGCACTTTGTAAAATGCAAACTCGGTCTTAATTATTTTATAGTTTTTGCTGCATTTAAGGCAAGCGAAGATGTTTTTGATAGTGTCCTCTGGTACGTCTCTGATGTTGTCGGGGACATCCTTCCAATCAATTGTTGGTGAATTATATTTACCTGGAAGATTTTCCTGCCATTTCCAGCCATTGACGAGCATCTCCCCGTGTTTTTTTGGATACCACTGCTGCGCTACCGTTTCGTTATAGCCATACGGCGAATGATGAATCGGAAAGAACTCGCCATACTCCCCTGTTGTACGCATGTGTTCGATAATTTGTGATTTTAACTTCTCGTAGTCATCTTTGGCATATTGTGTATTCAAAATACAGTACTGCTTTTTCTGTAAACCAAAACATCCAAAACAGTCCTGGCAGTTTCGCGATGACATTACGTATTTGCAGTCAGTGAGATAACCGACGCTATTCACAAAGTGAGCGTTATACGACCACCCCCCATCATGACCCTCGTAACCAAGCTCACAGTCGATACCGAACTGTAAAAAATCCATGCAGTCTTTGCTCGGACCACCAGAGTCATAGACATAACGTCCACGCTCGTTGCCAAAAACATCAAAACCCCAATACACATCCTTGCAGTCTCTAATAAAATCACCTAAGCAGTTTTCTGATTTATATACGAATGCATATTTTAATGGATGTGATACAACAAAATTCCAAAACTCCTTCTTTATATCTTCGGACGATCTATAAGATCCTCTGTCGTACTTCTGCATTTCACGCTCATACTCTTCCTTTGTATATTGAGTATTTTTGATACAGTACGATTTATGCCGAAGGTTGACGCACATAAAACAATTATTCAAATCAGAACATGTAAAGCAATATTCCGAATCTGTCATGTTTTGCGAGTTGTAAACATATCGACAGCCGTAACTTTTTTGCACATCCTGAGACTCATAGCACAGTTTGGAATGCAGAACGAAATTAGAATCAACAAGATCTTCTGACCAGCCGATCCAATAGGTGTAGAGCAAACCTTGCCCAAAATAGCTGCAAATGGCCAAGTAGGAATCTTTTAATCCTATCGCATATTGGCAGTAATCGCTGTTTTCCATTTCAGATACATTAAGTGCCACATGCGGAACTGCCAACGATAATTCATTAAACTGTTCGAAAAATGAACGCGAGAAATCAAAGTCGCGCCCAAAAGACATTGCATCCCAATTATCTGACCACCAACAAGAAGGACAATAGACCGGAAAAGAGACGTCCGTATGATATGTTGAGAGTGTTTGTTTTTTGCACAGATCGCAAGCGCGCATATAGAGCACTCTCTCATTTCTCTGTGCGCAGCGACGCATGTTACGGCACTCTGGACACCACGTCGGTGGCGGCGCTTTTATCTTTTGGTAAAAAGAAAAATCTTCAGGAAAAATCTGAAAAGTAACTTTGCAATTCATGCAATTTCTTGTTTCTGTCATACAAATGCTTCCAAGTAGCATTCTTTGCAATACATAACGGGCGCGTCTTCCTTTGTATAATGTGTTCTCAATTCATTTCCACATTTATCGCACGTACGATCGACGAGCGTCATCTGTAAAACCCACTGTTGTACCTTTGCTTCAATTCTGCAAAATGGACACTGGCGCGGTAATGGAAGGTTATGTTTTCGTAAGAAGTTCAGCTCTTGTTTTGATACTCGATATCCACGAGGGCATATTTCGCATTGAATTACGTCTTGAAGAATTGCATCGCTCGCATCGCGGATGTGGTCAGGAAGCTCATGCGCTTTCTTGGTTGTTGCATACTCGAGCAATGCGTCGTCGATCCATTTCAACTCTTTCCGAGAAGCCTCCTCTTTGGAAAGCGGGCTGAACATGTGTGCGAATGTATCATTGTACTCATGCGGCGAAAGCTGCATAGGGAAAAACTCACCATACTGATAGCTCTTTCCTTGAGCATCAATGTAGGGACTACTCATCATGTGATCAATAATTTTTTTCCGAAGCTCCTCAAATTCTTCTTTAGGATATTTTTTATTAAAAATATAATAGTCCTTACTCCGAAGACTCACACAGCCAAAAAGGTTGGAACTGGTCATGCAACTTTTAGAATACTCCATATTATTACTGCCATGAATAATATCTTGGCTAAATCTAACGTCCATCACGCCGCCGCCGACCGTTATTCCCTCATACACTCTCTCTGCGCCATCTCCCCAATCGCCATAATCGTAGCAGTCTCTTACCGGCCCTCCTTTGATAAGTAAAAGATATTTCGAGTCTTCACATCCGGCACAATCATAACACTCTGTACAATTTTTACATTGAAAAAAATAGTTGCCTGTTGAGCTTTCTGAATTCAGCTCATGATAGGGTCGCGGAACTGAGTTCTTCCAAACCTTCTCTGAACGCGCCTTCATTTCCTGATATGTTTTATAGGAACCGAGATCTATTTCGCTCATCCGCCTTTCGTAATCTTCTTTTGACAACTGCTCGTTGAAAAAAACATACTTTTTATTGTTCAGGTTTGCCGACCCAAAACAATACGCAACATGTGCCGAATCTTTTATAAAGTAACAATCGGTTGAACCTCGAACATTTCCACGAGATCCGTGCACTTGATAGTTTTGAAAACCATTCATGCTGTCATAGCAATTTTCGCACTCCATGATCACACTGCAGTCAAGGACTGATTTGTTTCGCGTAAGATAGAAACCGACTTCAGAATCTTCGTTATACCCAGAAAAAAAGATGAGATAGCAGCCCTTTGAAAAACCAACATGGTTAGTGTAGGGCGACAACTCGCCAGACATGGTATCAATCGCAATGCCGCGCAATGGAACTCTATGCAACAGCTCATCGAATTGCTGAAAAAAGGCTTTTGAAAAATCATAATCGCGGGCATAATCGCATGGGTCCCATTTGTCCGACCACCAACAGTCATTGCAATAGATGGTATACGGCGCCTCTGGACGATACATTGAAATTTTTTCTTTCTTGCAAAGATCGCATGCGCGCTTATACAAACGAAATCCCTTAAGCCAGGCTAGCCGTCGAACAAGTCGACATTGCGGACAAAACGTCGGCGCAGGTACCTTTATTTTTTCATAAAACGCAAAATCCTCCGGCTCAATGCGGAAATCTTGTTTGCAATTTTGGCAATTCCTTGTTTCCGTCACATGTTATTGGACGTTATTCTTCATAAAAATGCGACTTGAGCATCTCTTCTGATATGTAGCGAGAAGCTTGTCGAATGATAGCTTTAAGCGTGCCGCGATCGAGTTCGTTGTGAAGCGGAATAGTAAGAATCTGCCGCTCACCTGAATCAAGGAGACGGACTAATTTAATATGGCTTCCTTTTTGGGAAGCCATATGAAAACCAAAACCGCTGAGAATACCAACGACATCGCGGCCTGCAAGCACTTTCAATTTACCCATAAAGGCGATCGACTTCAAAGTTTACCAGAAGAGCTGGCTGGCGTGAAAGTTCATACTGAGCCATATCTTCATCCTGAAGATGCAGCTCAACTGCCTCTTTAATATTCTGCACTGTCTCATCAAGTGTTTTGCCTTGAGTAACAATCGGAAGATCGATGCTTTCGCCAATATACTGTGATTCGCCTTTGTATATTTTAAATTGAATGATATTTTTCATACGCTCCTAGTTTACTTCCTTGACTATCACGTGTCAAATACCAAAAACCTGCTATACTACCTCTTTTTGATAACACGTTTCACAATAGACAATCTCCGGCCGGTCAGGTGCGTAGGTGGTTTCAAAGACAACAGCACATTTTTCACTGTGGCCATGATCTTTTGAATGACATACACACTTGCGCGTATAAAGTTGGGGCTTATTTCTAAACTCCGCTCGTCTATAATGTCTGCAACTTGGACAGAGCTGAGCTAGGGCAAGTCCATGATCTTTATGAAACTTCAGTTCGCGCGATGTTATTTTAAACGCACCGGAACATGGTTCATTGCACATTCCAGCATGAGAGCATTTCAAGGCATATTGTGTCGCTTTCTCGTCAGTATCATGTATATTTTCTGGAAGTGAATAACTATGACTGGTATTTGCTATATCTTTTGCCCTAAAATCAAACCACTTGTATCCAAGATTTTTCGCTTTATTTTCTGCTAATGGATAGTACTCTAGCGCCGTCTCGTTATAACTAAATGGACTTAACTCGATCGGAAAAAATTCACCATATCGATATTCTCTTCCTCTCGAATCACGGTAGGGATTTTTGCCCATATCCTCAATAATAGCTTTCTTGAGCGCTCCATACTCATTCTTGGAATATTGTTTATTAAGTATGCAATATTCTTTTTTGCGTAAACCAACTGATCCAAAAAGATCATGCGACCCAACAATAAACATTGAATACTCTATGTTGTAAGCGCTACTGATAACAAACCAACTGTATGCGATTCGAAATGTCTGATCACCAACCTGAAGAGCCTCATACAGCAATTCTGCTTTTGCGCCATAATTTGTAAAGTCATAAGAATCTTTAAGGCCTCCTGGTGTGACAAAGGAACAATACTTGCAGTTCTCCGCATCCTCAACCAAATATGAGTTAAAAGTATCTTTTGAATTATAAATGTAATCCCCTGAAATATGTTCGCTGTGCTTTGAGTGAATATATTTTTGAGGAAAATTATTCCATACCTTTTCAACGTTTTTTTGAATTGCGTGAATATTTTTTTGTGACTCAAGCGATAGCTCGCCGACTTTCCTTTCGTACTCATCTTTTGTAAGTTGTTCATTAAAAAAGCAATAGTTTTTATTGCGAAGGTTGACACAACCGAAACAGTTCGTGCAATCAACACAGTTACGTGAAAAAAAGACGTTTTGACAGTTTTGGCAATCGAGCGAATACCATGTTTTATAACAATTTCTACAATTAATACTTTCATAGCAAAGCTCGCAATTTTCAAGCATGAGATTATCAAAGCAATCTTTGCTATGAATAATTGATGCTCCATAAGAGCAATTTTCGTTATAGTCGCTGTACGTAAGGAGATAGCAGTCTTTAAGACTGCCGACCATATTAGTGTATTCAGAGTTGATCAGCGTAGGATACAAGGAAAAGAGCCCCATAACTGGAACGTTCCGAAAAAGCTCAACGACTTGTAGTATAAATGGCTTTTGAGGATCATACTCAACGCCATAATCCATTGGATCCCAAGAGTCTGACCACCAGCATGGTTGACAGTAAACAGTTAATCCCGTCTCGGGAGAAAATACCGAGATCATTGGCTTGCCGCATTTGTCGCATACTCTCGCATGAAGTGAACGCTCATTTCTCCATGCCAACCGACGCATCAAACGGCACTCCGGACAAAACGTCGGAGCCGACACTTTAATTTTATCGTAAAACACAAAATCCTCGGGCTCGATCTGAAAGTCCTTTTTGCAGTTTTGGCATGTTCGTTTTTCTGTTGTCATTGATCTTTAATTATTAGTATTGGTTCAATTTTGAATTTATACAACCTCTACCTGATAGCATTCATTGCAATAGATATCCGCGCGTGACTCCGGAGAATAGACCGTCTCAAATGTGTTGAGACACGAAGCGCCAGCATGAGCATGTTGTGCGGCATTTGTATACTTTCCACTTTCTGAGTGTGTGCCTGCGCATTGGCACTGACGATGATATATAACAACCGATGAGGGGCGTGATGAAAAACGCTGATAGTGCCGACAATTCGGACAGAGGCGCGGTATCGCAATTCCCGACTTTTTGTAAAATGCCAGCTCTTGTTTCGTGAGCTTGAATGCGCGCGTACATTGTTCATTGCAGGTCCCGTCGTGGCCACATCCGATGACGGCAGAAAGAATATTGTCAGAAACATCATCTATGGAATCAGGAATCTGGCCATGCGATAATGTGATAGTTGAATTTTTTTCTTCTGCGTCGCGCCAGCGATATCCTGCCAAGAGTGCCGTTTCTTTTATGAGTGGAAAAAATTCTTGCGCAACTGTTTCATTGTATGCGACTGGCGAAAGTTCTGGCGGAAAAAATTCTCCGTATCCAAATCGTCTCCCATTGCCATCGACATATGGCATCTCATCCATATGCTTTTTTATTTTCTCAACCAGCTCAGAATATTCACTCGCTGAATACTCCTTGTTTAGAACACAATACTTTCTACCTCGGCGCATACCAACACAGCCAAAAGAATCTGAGGACGAAAAGCATGCATCGCAGTATTGAAGATTTGAGCAATTCATAAACGTCTCATTGTCAAAACACATGCGCGAACAGTTCAGTCCGCAATTTGCCGTTTCATAGACCAAATCGCATCCCCTCCCGAAGTGGAAATAGTCCATGCAATCTTTTGCCTCAATAATCCAGTACAAATATTTTCCATTCTCAACATTGCGGCACATGAATGACTCCTCAACGTTTTTACAATCCTGCAGCCAGTTACCCGATACGTCTTCACTCCGTGTTGATGTGAGAGAGGGACGGATACATTTCGACGCAAATTCTATAAAATCTTTTTGCAAGTCTGTAAGCCGCGAATGGCTTTTCAGGGAATACTCTTCCAGCTTCTTAAAGTACTCCTCTTTTGAATATGGCTCGTTGAAAATATAGTACTGCTTACTGCGCAAATTCACGCATCCAAAACAATTCGAACAATCTCGGCAATCGTAAAGAAATGTCGAGTCGGTACAATTTTGTGATTCTTGACAGAATTGTACGTTATAGCATTTAAAACAATCTATGCATCTGTATGCGCGCTCACATTGCGACACCGCAAGACAATCAACACAATCACGCGACTCGACTATCGGATGCGAGTAAAGGCACTCCTCATTATTTGTAGAACGGAAACAAAGATAGCAATTTTTATTGTTCGTCGCGCGATTACAGTATTCACTTCCTTCCATATTTCCCTCTTGCACAAGGTTGAGGCGCGGCACTTTTTTCTTAAGCTCGGCAAACTGCTGAAAAAAAGTTTTAGAAAAATCATACTCAGCGCCGAAACTTGTTTCATCCCAATTATCCGACCACCAGCAACTCTTGCAGTACACGGGAAACGGCGAATCAGAATGATACATCGTAATAATATCTTTTTTGCAAAGCCCGCATTTCGAACGATACAGAGTACGCTCGTTGCTAAAAAGCATGCGCCTCTGGAGACGACACTTTGGACACCACATCGGCGGTGGTACTTTCATTTTTTCGTAAAACGCAAAATCTTCCGGCTCGATCTGAAAATCGTGTTTGCAATTTTGGCATGTTTTAATTTCATCAACTTTCATAGTATATACCTCATACA